>NZ_LUUM01000309.1:0-201669 GCF_001644125.1 Methylosinus sp. R-45379 | reverse complement strand
AACTGAACGGTTCAGTTTTTCCCGGGGATGGAAAAGCAACGCAAAGGCTGAGACAAGGCCTGCGTGGGACTGCTGCGGGAGGAGGGACAGAATGACGGGGTTGGACCTGAGCATATGACCGAGGAAGCGGAGGCGACCGCGACGGAGCCGGCCACAGACCATGTGCCGAATCGCAAGGAGTGTCAGATCCTCTCGGCGGCTCGGACTCAATTTCTGGAGCAGGGCTTCGCCGAGACGTCCATGGACGGAATCGCGCGCGCGGCGGGCGTGTCGAAAGCGACGCTCTACGCCTATTTCCCCAGCAAGGAAGCGCTGTTTCGCAATCTCATCGAGATCGAATGCAGCCAAAAATGCGTCGATGTCCCCAAGCCCGATTTCGACCTCGGCGCCGAGCAGGCGCTACGCGAGCTCTGCGCGCATTTCGTCGCCCGCTTCCTGACCCGGGAATGGGCCGCTTTTTTCAAGGCGGTGTCGAGCGAGCGCTGGCGCTACCCCGAGCTCTGCCATCTCTATTTCAACAGCGGCAAGCAGAATGTCCTCGATCTCGTCTCCGGCTATCTCGACGAGGCGAAGGCGAAAGGCCTGCTCGCCTTCGACGACGCGCAAATGGCGGCGGAGCAATTGCTGCATCTCACCGTCTCCGATTTGCCCATGCGCGTGGCGCTCGGATTGGAGTTGCGCAGCGAGGCGGAATATGAGCGGGTGATGGAGTCCGGCCTCGCCGTCTTCTTGAAGGCCTATGCGCCTTAGCGCTTCCGCCTCTCCCGCTTTCGCGGGAGAGGGGAGAATTGGCGCGGCGCGCATGGCCACGCGTCGATCGGACGAGTCCGTCCGATCGGAAAGCGCTCTAATGCGCAGGTCCCATCGCGCGGCGACAGGCGCTCTCGCATTCCTTGCACACATCCGCGCAGATGCGACAATGCTCGTGATGCTTGGCGTGGCGTCGACACTCCTTCTCGCAGGCGCGACACATATCGACGCAAGCCTGTAGAACGGCGCGCATCGCCGTCTCATCCGTCGCGCTGCGCCGCGAGGCGATGGCGCCCGCCGCGAGGCATATGTCCGCGCAATCCTGATCGAGCCTTATGCAGCGACGAAGATCGGCGACATTCTCCTCGGTGAGGCAGGCGTCGGCGCAAACGGCGCAGGCCTGCGCGCAATCGAAGCAGGCTTCGACACAGCCGACGAGCGCGGCGTCGGCGCGGCCGCGCATTTGCGGATGGCTGGCGATGATGGCTTCCACATGCATGAGTCGTCCCTCCTTGAGATTTGCTTCACGATTTGGTCGCGTGCTCCGGCTTGCCCTTGCGCTTGGTGGCGGCGAATTCCTCGAGCTGCTTCTCGGTCATGGAGTCGAGCATGGAACGCGAGGCTCCTATGAGCTCGCTCTTTGGAATCTCGCCGCGCTTGGCCGCCAGCGCGGCGCCGGCGGCCATTTGCTGAGCCTTTGATTTGGCGGGCATGGGCTCCTCCCCTTCGACGTCTCGCGCCGCGGGAAGGCGACGCGGGGCGGAGGATAACCCCTTTGCGCCGGAGAGGTTCCTTCAGCCGCGCCGCGGCATGCTCCAGCGCGGCGCTCGGCCGCCGCTCGCGAGATAGACGCCGATGGAAACGCAGAGCAGCGCGATCTGCTCTATGGGCGAAGGGATTTCGCCGAGCATCGGAACGGCGATCAGCGCCGCCATGGGCGGCACCAGAGCCGAAAAGGCAGCGCCCGCCGAAGCGCCGAGCAGCTCTATGCCTTTGCCGAAGAGAAACAGCGCCACGATCGACACCATGACGCCCTGGAACAAGGTCTGCATCACAATGTCGCGCAGCGGCGCGTCCATTCCATGCAAGCCGTGAAAGGCGAGATAGAGCGGCCCATAGAGAATGAGCGAGCCTGTCGAGACCAGCGCCGCGGCATGCAGCGAATCGAGGCCCGACGCGCGCAGCACGATCGCATAGCCCGCCCAGACGAAAGCCGCGCTCAAAAGCAGAATATGCCCGATCTGCGTCTCGCCGAATGACAATGCGCCCGGCCCCGCAATGGCCGCGCCGCCCAGAGCGATGAGCGCATAGCCGATGAGGCGGCTCGCGGTGAAGCGTTCCCGCGTGAGTAGAAACGACAGCAGCGCGACGAAGAGCGGCATGGAGCCCGGCAGCAGCGCGCCCGCATGAGCGACCGGCGCGAGCCTGAGCCCGCTGGCGGCGACGAGAACATAAGGCGCGCCGGCGCTACAGACGAGAATGAGGAGACGCAGAGGGCCGAGCCGCTCCAGCGCGAGCCCTTTGCGCAGCACGATCGGAAACAGCAGCACGCCGGCGGCGCCGAAGCGCAGCATTGTGAGATCATAGACCGAGAGCGTCGTCGTCACGCCGAGCCGCGTGACGACGAGCCAAGTCGCCCAAACGGTGACGGCGGAAACGCCGAACATCGCGCCCGTGGCGTATCGCGCCGTCTGCGGAGCGCTTTCGGCGACACCATCGCTCATCGGATTCTCTCCCCTTCGAAGCTGCGCCGCACTCATAATCGAGCGGAGCCGAAAGCGCGAGCCTCTCCTTTTCGCCATATTTTCGTCGCGGCCCCGTTTGACCTCGCTCATCGCTGCGCCATCTCACGCCAATGTCTTCCTATCTTCCCATAGGCGAGCTGTTCCTGCTCGGCTTCCGCACGCCGCATGTCCCGCCTTGGATGCGCGATTTCGCGCGCGACTATGGGCTCGGCGGCGTCATCCTCTTCGATTACGACTGCACGGATCGCAAATATGAGCGCAACATCTTCTCACCCGCGCAGGTGAAGGCGCTCTGTGAAGAGATTCACGCGCTGCCGACGCGGCCGATGATCTTCATCGATCAGGAGGGCGGCAAGGTGCGGCGGCTGAAGGAGGAGCGCGGCTTCGCGCCGCTGCCGAGCGCGCGCCAATTCGGTCGGCTGACAAAACAGGAGCGGCTCGACGCGCTGCGTCCCGCCTATGCGGAAATGCGCGATCTCGGCATTGACGCCGATCTCGCCCCCGTCGTCGATCTCGACATAAATCCCGACAGTCCCGACATCGGCTCGGCGCAACGCAGCTTCTCCGCCGATCCACGCGTCGTGGAGGAATGCGTCGCCGCGCTGGTCGAGGTCGCGCGCGCGACCGGGCTGAAGCTGTGCCTGAAGCATTTTCCCGGCACGGGCGGCGCCAAGGTCAATCCGCACGATCATGTGATGGATCTCTCCGATTGCATCACCGACACGCAGGTGAAAATCTTCGAGACGCTGGCGCCGCGCATTCCCATGGTTCTGTTCAGCCATGGCGTCGTGAATCAGTGGGAGAAGGACACGCCCTGCTGTCTCTCTTCCATCGCCATTCGTAAATTGCGGCAATGGGCGCCGCAGACTGTGGTCGTGACCGACGATCTGCAGATGCAGGGCGTGCAAAAGCTGATGACGACGGAGGAGGCCGCGCTGCGCGCCTTGCGCGCCGGCGCGGATTTCATCCTCATCGGCAATAATATGAAGGACGAGCAGGACGAATCGGCGCGCTATGCGCAGAAGCTTCTCGACGCCTGCGAGACGGATGCGTCTCTGCGCGCCAATGCTCAGGCCGCGATCGAGCGCATCCGGCGCCTCAAGGCGTGAAGCGCGCGCCTCACCATTCCTCGGCGGAGCGCTCGCCGGCGACCCAGGTCGAAACGATGCGAAGGCTCTGCGGATCGAAGGCCGTCATATCGGCGCGATAGCCGGCGACGAGCCGGCCGAGCCTTTTGCCGAGCCCCAGGAAATTCGCCGGATTGGCGGAAGCGAGGACGAGCGCGCGCTCGAGCGGAAGATCGAGCAGCGCGACGCAATTGCGCACCGCGCTCGCCATATCCAGCGAAGCGCCGGCGAGCGTGCCCTCCGCCGTCACGCAGCGTCCATCCTCTACGAGAATCTCCCTGCCCTGTAAGGCGAATCCGCGTCCGTCGCCGCCGACGGGCGGCATTGCGTCGGTGACGAGCATGGGATGGCCGAGGCCGGCGCGCAGAGCGAGGCGTAAAATCGCCGGATCGACATGCTCGCCATCGACGATGAGCCCGTAAGAGGCGGAGGAAGATTCGAGCGCCGCCGCGATCGGCCCCGGCTCGCGGTTCGCGAGCGGACGCATTGCGTTGAAGAGATGGGTGAAGCCGGTCAGTCCTTCCGCCATCGCCGCGCGCGTCTGCGCGTAATTCGCCATGGAATGGCCGAGCGCAATTTTGCAGCCGGCGGCGACGAGCTCGGTGATGAAGCCCGGCGGCGCCTCCTCCGGCGCGAGGGTGACGAGCGACACGCCGCCCGGCGGCGGCGCGAGCATCTCGATATGATGCGGCGATGGCGCGCGACGGAGATCGGCGCGATGCACGCCGAGCCGCTCCGGCGAGATGAACGGGCCTTCGAAATGCACGCCGAGCACGCCGGGCGCATGTGGGAGAATGTCGGTCACGGCGCGCTTGGCCGCGATCATCTTCTCATCCGTGTCGGTGATGAGAGTCGGCAGCAGCGAGGTCGTGCCGAATTTGCGATGCGCCCGAAGGATCGTCGCGATCGCCTCCGGCGTCGGCGAATCGTTGAACAGAACATCGCCGCCGCCATTCACCTGAATATCGATGAAGCCCGGCGCGAGCCAGACGCCTTTCGGCAGCTCGAGCACATCGGCGCCGCGCGGAATCTCGCGACGCAAAATGAGCGAGACGATGTTCTCGCCCTCTATCACCACCGCGCAGTCGCGATGCGCCGTTTCGCCGTCGAAGACGACGTCGGCGGCGATCGTTCGGCGCGACTCCTCGCTCATCGCGTGCGCGTCACCTTTTGCAAATGGCGCGGGCGATCGACATCGACGCCGCGCGCCGCTGCGAGCCGCGCCGCCATGGCGTAAAAGCTCTGAATGAGGCAGATGGCGTCGGTCTCGGGATGATCGGATGCGATCGTCGGCAAGCGATTGCGCGTCTCATCCTCGCGATCCGTCGTGAACAGAGCCGCGCCTTTGCCGCGCAAATCCTCGGCCAGACGACGCATGCCGCTCGCCGCCTCATCGGTCGGCGTCAGCATCAGGATCGGATAGAGCGGCGAGACCAGCGACACCGGTCCATGCATGAATTCCGCGGAGCTGAACGCCTCCGCATGGAGATTGGCCGTCTCCTTCAGCTTCAGCGCCGCTTCGCGTGCTATGGCCAGCGTCGGCCCGCGTCCTATGGCGACGAGACTTTCCGCGCGCGAGAAGGCGTCCACCATTCGCGACCAATCGAGCTCGGCCGCGCGCGCGAGCCGCTCCGGCAGACGCGCGAGCGCGTCCTCGAGCGCGCGATCCTGAGACCAAAGCGCGACGAGACGCGCCAGCGCGGCGAGCGAGGCGATGAAGGTCTTCGTCGCCGGCACGGCGAATTCCGGTCCTGCGGCCATTGGCAGAACGAACTCGCATTGCGCGGCGAGCTCGCTCTCGACCTCATTGACGAGGCAAGCGGTGACGGCGCCGCTGCGGCGCGCGGCGGCGGCCTGCTCTATGAGATCATTGCTGCCGCCCGATTGCGAGATCGCGAGAAAGAATTGGCCGTCGAGCCGCAGCGCGCCGCCATAGACGCTGGTGATGTTCGGCGCGGCGGAGGCGACCGGCAGGCCGAGTCCACGCTCGATGAGATGCTTTGCGAATGTCGCCGCGTGAGCGGAGCTGCCGCGCGCGCAAGTGACGACGACGCGCGGATTTACATCGCGCAAGCGCGCGACGAGCGGCGCGAGGCGCGGGGCGATGAGCCCCTGTTGTCTTGCGACCGCATGCGGCGCCTCGCGCGCTTCGATCGCCATTTGATTGTCTTGCATGATCATCGGCGGCTCTGCTGCAGCTCTGTCACGCCCCCCGCCCGCGCCCCTTATGGCACGGGAGCGCGCTTCGAGCGAGCGCGAAATCCTTTGCGCGGCAGCGTCTTCGCTTGCGAATTCCACTGCGAAGGACGAACTGTTCCGTAAGGAGGCGTCACATGGAAACGGAACGTCCGAGCCCACGCTATTCATCGATCGACGCATGGGAGCCGAGCGAGATTCTCGACGCGATGATCGAAGGGCAATTCGCCGCTGTCGCCGCCGTGCGCGCGGCGCGTCCTGCGATGGAAGCGGCGGCGCTCGCGGTCGTGCGGCGCCTCGCGCGCGGCGGACGCATCGTCTATGTCGGCGCCGGAACATCGGGCCGGCTCGCGGTGCAGGACGGCGCCGAGCTGACGCCGACCTTCAGCTGGCCACAGGAGCGCCTGCTGCTGCTGATGGCGGGCGGCGACGACGCGCTGCTGAAAGCCGTGGAAGGCGCCGAGGACGAGACCGAACGCGGCGCCGAGCTGATGCGCCGCCATGCGATCGGCGAGGCCGATGTCGTCATCGCCGTCGCGGCGAGCGGCACGACGCCCTTCACCCTCGCCTGCCTGCGCGAGGCGGCGCGGCATGGCGCCTTGACGATCGGCGTCGCCAATAATCGCGACGCGCCGCTGCTCGCCGAAGCGGAGCATGAGATATTTCTCGACACGGGATCGGAAGCGATCGCAGGCTCGACGCGCATGAAGGCCGGCACGGCGCAGCGCGTCGCGCTGCTGATGCTGTCATCGCTGGTGATGATTCTGCAAGGCCGCGTCTATGAAGGGCTGATGGTCGATGTGCAGGCCTCCAACAAAAAGCTCGCGCGTCGCAGCGAGCGCATTCTGGCGCGGCTCACCGGACGCGAGAGCGCGGAGATAGGCGCGGCGCTGCGTCGCGCGGGCGGCAGCGTGAAGCTGGCCTATCTGCTGCTCGAGGGCCATGGGCTCGGCGAAGCGCGCGCCGCGCTCGAAGGATCGCGCGGTCATTTGCGCCGCGCGGTGGAGGCGCTCGCCGGCGCGCCGGCCGAGGGACCGAAAAAATCCGGCGTGACGGAGGCCCATCGGCCCGAATTTTGATGCGTCTTCGGCGAAGAGGTATAATAAATATTCGCCGGAAAGGATTCGCGAGAGCCATGACAGTCAACAAGATCGACGCGCTGCTGGCGCTTCGCAGCGAAGGACGTTTCCTGGTCGGACGCGATCGCATCAAGCTTTTGGAGGCGGTCGCCGAATATGGCAGCATCACCAAGGCCGCGAAGGTCGTCGGCTTCAGCTATAAGACGGCGTGGGATGCTGTGAACGCCATCAATAATCTTCTGCCCAGCCCCGCCTTTGTGACAAAGGCCGGCGGCCGCTCCGGCGGCGGCGCGGAGGTGACGACGGAAGGGCGCCGGCTCATCGCCACATTTCATCGGCTGGAGGAGCGGCTGTCGCGCATCTCCTCGCTCATCGCCGAGGAGGGGCTCGAGGATCAGGATGATTTTCTCCTTTGGAGCGTGGGCGTAAAAATTTCTGCGCGCAATGTATTCCAGACGGAAGTCGTCTCGGTGAAGAAATGGCCGGTCGATGTCGAGGTGACGCTGCGCGTGTCGCCGGAGACCTCCATTCACGCCATCGTCACCAATGACTCGGCGGTGGAGCTGGGCCTCGAGCCGGGACGCAAGACTCTGGCGCTGATCAAATCCTCCTTCGTTCATCTCACCACGCCCGAGCACACGCCCCCCGGCGTGCGCAATCAATTCGTCGGCGTGGTGCGGCGGCGAATCGACGCGGAGCGCAACAGCGAGGTCCTGCTCGACATTGGCGCGGGCAAGACGATGCACGCCGTCGTGCCGCGCCAGACGGCGGAAGACCTCGGCATTGCCGAGGGCGAGCGGGCCGTCGCCAGCTTCAGCCCGACCGACGTCATCCTCGCGGTCGACTGATACGATTTCCGTTTGAACCGCTCGCATTGTGGCTTGTCATTCCCGGCGGGCTGAAAGCCCGACCGGGAATCCAGAGCCACAAAAGCGCTGGTTTTGCTCTGGATTCCCGATCGCTCGCTTTGCGAGCGTCGGGAATGACACCGAACCAATCAAGCGGATCGGGTATGACAATCGAATTCTCTATCGCTGGTAGAAAGATCAATCAGCGGGCTGCCCGCCGATAAAATGAGCGCTCGCGTCGATTGACACGCCCGCGGCGGCGCTTTTATGTTTTCATTATGTATCGCCTCGACATAGCGAGTCGCCTCGCCCTTCTTCCCAGCCGCCGCAATGTGCTGGCGGCGATCCCTTCCGCGCTCGGCGTCGCTTTGCTCGGCAGGCCCGCGCGGGCGGCGGACGAGCGCCTTGTCGTCGTCACCTCCTTCCCGGAAGAGCTGACGACGCGCTATGAGGCGGAGTTCGAGAAGGTCTATCCCGGCGTTCACGTCCAATTCGTCTGGAAGCAGTCGCGCGACGCGCTCGCGCTGCTGAGCGACAAGGACCAGGGCGGCGCCGATGTCTATTGGGCGCCCGCTCTCGGAAATTTCCCTATATTGCGCGACCGCGGCGCCTTTCAGAAATTCTCGGTCGATCGCGCCGCTCTGCCCGGCCGGCTCGGCGATCAGCTCCTCTCCGACCCGAACGGCCTGTTCGAGGCCTATGACGTCGCCGGCTATGGGATCGTGGTCGATCCGGCCGCGCTCGCGCGCGACGGGCTAAAGCCGCCAAAGAGCTGGAGCGACCTCGCCTCCCCCGCCTATGCCGGCCGCATTGTCATGCCGATTCCGGCCAAGGTGGGCTTCTCGCCGGCGCTCTATGACATCGTGCTGCAGTCGGAAGGCTGGGAGCGCGGCTGGGCGCTGCTGGCGGAAATCGCCGGCGGCGCGGAGCTGCTGGGCTCCGGCTCCGGCCCGACGGCGAGCGTCAAGGACGGCCATGCGGCGCTCGGCCTCACCGTCGACTTCTTCGCCTTCAACGCGCTGGCCAATGGCGAATCCATCTCCTTCGTCTATCCGGAGAAGACCGCCTTTCTGCCAGCCCATATCGCCATCACGGCCGGCACGCAGCGTTTTTCGGCGGCCAAGGCCTTCGTCGATTTCGCGCTCTCCTCCAAGGGCCAGAAGCTGATGATGGAGGCCGACAGCAGCCGCCATCCGGCCCGCCCGGACGCCTATGCCGGCAAGCCGGCGGCCGTGGTCAACCCCTTCGCCCTGCCGCCGGGAACCTTCTATCCTTATGACGCCGAGATCGGCCGGCGGCGGCCCGGCGTCGTCAGCGTGATGTTCGATCTCGCCATCACCGAGCGCCACACCGAGACGCAGCGCCTTTGGCGGGCCATTCACGCCGCCGAGGCGCGGCTCGCCGCCGCCCCTGACTCTGCAGGCGCCGCCGCTGTGGCGAAGGCGCGCAAGCTCGCCGGCTTCACGCCTATTTCTGAGGCCCAGGCGAAAGATTCCGCATTTCTCGATCGTTTTTCCAGCCGCGAGCTGAAGGACGGCGACCTCGCCGCCCGTTGGCGCGCAGAAATTTCATCGGCCCGAGCCGAGGCGCTGAGCCTTGTCGCTTCCGCCGAGCAGCGTCTGTGAGGCGGCGGCTTCTCCTTCCCTTCGCGCTGCTTTTTCTCTCCGCCGGCGCGCCCTATGAGAACCCCAAGCTCGACGGCGACGCTTTCTCCCGGCCCCTGGCCGGGCTGGACGAGGGTTTTCTGCGCGGCTTCCGGCAGGGAAGCGCGCTGTTCCATCAGGCCTGGGTGATCGGCCCCTCGCAGGATCAGACCGAGATCACAGGGCTGGGACCGCTCTATAATCGGCTCTCATGCATCGCCTGCCATGTGAAGAACGGCCGCGGCCCGGCGCCGGACCCGGAGAATGGCATCGCCCGCGCCATGGTGGTGCGACTGGGCTTGCCCGGCCGCGACGCCCATGGCGGCCCCCTGCCGCATCCCGCCTATGGCGGCCAGCTCAATCCGGAGGGCAATCCCGGCGTGCCGGGCGAGGGCCGCGCGATCGTGACGTTCGACGAGGTCGAGACGCGCCTTTCCGACGGCGAGATCGTCTCGCTGCGCCGCCCGCGCCTTTCGTTTCGCGATCTCGCCTATGGGCCGCTCGGCGACAAGGTGCGGATTTCGCTGCGCAACGCCCCGCCGGTTTTCGGCCTCGGCCTGCTCGAGGCCGTGCCGGACGATGAGATAACACGCCATGCGGTGGGCCAGGGCCGCGGCCGGCCGAACCATGTCTATGACATGGCGGCCGGCCGCATGGCGCTCGGCCGCTTCGGCCTCAAGGCCAATCAGCCGGATTTGCGGCAGCAAATCGCCAACGCCTTCGCCGAGGACATCGGCGTCTCCTCCTATCTCTTCCCCGAGCCCAATTGCACCGCTGTGCAGCCGGAATGCCGCGCGGCGGCGGGACACGAGATCGAGCTGACCTACACGCGGCTCGAGGCCTCGCTCGCCTATATGCGCGGCCTCGCCGTGCCCGCTCGCCGCAATCAGGACGATCCGCGCGTCGCCAAAGGCGAGGCGCTGTTCCGCGAGATCGGCTGCGCCGCCTGCCATCGCGAGACGATGAAGCTCGGCCCGGTCGGCTTCGCGCCCTGGCTGAGCGGGACCGAAATTCATCCCTATAGCGATCTTCTGCTGCACGACATGGGCGAAGGGCTCGCCGACGGACGCGAGGATTTCGAAGCCGGCCCGCGCGACTGGCGCACGCCGCCGCTTTGGGGCCTCGGCCTCGCCGGCCGCTTTGGAACGCCCGTGGATTTTCTCCACGACGGCCGCGCCCGCAGCGTCACAGAGGCGATCCTCTGGCACGGCGGAGAGGCGGAGGGCGCAGCGCAGCGGTTTCGCAGCCTGACGCGCGAGGAGCGGGGAGAGCTGCTCACATTTTTGGGGTCGCTCTAATGGCGACCATTCGCAAAGGCCCCCTCCTTCTCCGTCCCCCGCCAATGGCGGGAGAGGGAAGCGGGCAGCGCGGCGCGAGTTCTCGATGAAGCGCGGAATCTGCTCCCTCTCCCGCGAAGCGGGGGAGGGCTGGGGAGGGGGCGTCGGGACTACGGGACTATCGGGGGAAGAACCATGAAATCAAGCAGACTGGCGCCCTTGGGCGCCGCCAGCGTCGCCGCGCTCATCGCAAGCGGCGCGGCGCTCGCCGAGCAGCCGCAACCTTTCGATCTCGGCGAGATCCACGTCGGCGCCGAGCGCAAGAGCGCGCCGGCGGACAAGAAAAAGGACGACGGCCCGGCGCCGCTGCAGCAAACCGACTCCTATGGCGGCGTGACCATCAGCAACCGCCAGAACGAGACCTTCCAGCGCGACTCGCTCGATCGCGCCGTCAATCTCGCGGCCGGCGTCGTCAGCAATTCGACAGGCGGCACGCGCAATGAGCAGAACATCTATGTACGCGGCTTCGACCGCTGGCAGGTTCCGCTCACCATCGACGGCGTTCGCGTCTATCTGCCAGCCGACAATCGGCTAGACTTCGCGCGCTTCATGACGCCGGACGTCGCCTCGGTGCAGATCGCCAAGGGCTATGTCTCGGTGCTCGACGGGCCGGGCGGCATGGGCGGCCAGATCAATCTCGTCTCGCGCAAGCCGACAAAGGAGATAGAGGGCGAGCTGCGCACCGGCCTCGAATTCGGCCGCGACGGCAGCTATGAGGGCATAAAGACCTATGCGCTGCTCGGCACGAAGCAGGACAATTATTATCTGCAGCTCAGCGGCTCCTGGCGCGATCTGCGCGGCTGGATGCTGCCGGAGAGCTATACGCCGACCAATAATCAAGGCGAGGGCTTCCGCGGCAATTCAGGGACCTATGATTGGAGTCTCAACGCCAAGGCCGGCTACACGCCCAATGACACCGACGAATATTCGCTGAGCTTCATCCGCCAGGACGGCAAGAAGGGCGCGCCCTATCACACCACCGACGGGCTGAACAGCCAGCGCTATTGGCGCTGGCCCTATTGGCGCGTGCAGAATCTCTATTTCCTGTCCAACACCAAGATCGGCGATTCCTCCTATGTGAAGACCAAGGCCTATTGGAGCAAGTTCGACAACGACCTCTTCTCCTACAACGACCCCTTCCTCGCCTATCAATCCTCGGCCAAAGCCTTCCGCAGCTATTATCAGGATTATGCGCTCGGGGCCGATATAGAGGTCGGGCATGATTTCGGCGAGGTCGACACGCTGAAGATCGCCGGCCACTACCGCTTCGACGAGCACGCCACCTGGCAGGAATATTACGGCGTCAATGTCGCCAATAAATCGACCGGATGCGTCATAAACGTCATCTGCTTCACTCAACCGGTCGTCTACACGCAGGAAGACACTTATTCGATCGCGGTCGAGAACACCTTTCATCCGACCAAGGACATCGATCTCGTCGGCGGCTTCGCCTACGACTGGCGCCATCTGCGCAAGGCAGATGATTTCGTGGTCGGCACGGGCGTCATCGGCTATCAGCTGCGGGATGTGCAGGCCCCCAATTTCCAGGGCGCGGCGATCTGGCGCTACAGCGACACCAACAAAGTCTATTTCAACGTCTCCGACCGCGAGCGCTTCCCCACCATCTTCGAGCGTTTCAGCTCGCGTTTCGGCGGCGCCACCTCCAACCCCGGCCTGATGCCGGAGCGCGCGATCAATTTCGATCTCGGCTGGGCGAGCGAATTCGCGCCGGGCAGCCGCATTCAGTTGGACGCCTTCCACTCCATCGTCCGCAATCTGATCCAATCCGTGCCGGCGCCCGCCTATGGCGCGAGCGTCACTCAGAGCCAGAATGTCGGCGACGCCAGCTTCTGGGGCGGGGAAGTCTCGGTCGATTATCGCGCCTCCGACGAGCTGTCGCTGGGCGGCAATCTGACGCTGATGCGCCGCTCGGTCTATGCGCCTTACATCCTCAACTTCCAGCCGACGGGCGTGCCGGATGGCAAGCTGTTCCTCTATGCCGGCTGGCGGCCGCTCGAAGGGCTGACGCTGACGCCCAATGTCGAAATGAACAGCAATCGCTGGACCTCGAACACGGCGGGGACGATCTATTATCGGACCGGCGCGTTTTTCCTGGCCAATTTCACCGCCGAATATCAGCTCCATCCGAACTTCAAGATCGAAGGCGGCGTGCGCAACATGTTCGACACCGCCTACACCTTCACCGACGGCTATCCCGAGGCAGGGCGCAGCTTCTTCCTCGGCGCCAAGGCGACGTTCTAGAGCGCTTACCGATCGAACGGAATCGTTCGATCGATCAGAATTCGCTCCCCCGCGAGAATCGAGAGCGCGATCCGATCGGATTGGATGGCGCTCCAACGGCTCGCGGGGCTCGCCGCGCGGCGGCCCCGACGGCGACGCTTTGCAAGCGGGCGCGGCGCGGCTACCAATGGGGAAAAGGGGCGCGGGTGATTCGTTTCGGCCGCGTTCCCGCTCTGGCCGGCGCCGACCCATGGCGATCCGGCGGCTCCTTCGGATGGCCCCATGACCAAATTCGCGCTCGACGCCCTCGATCTCGCCGCGCTTCTCTCCTCCCGCGTCTGCCATGACGTGATCTCGCCCGTCGGCGCCATCGTCAACGGGCTGGAGGTGCTGGAGGAGGAGAAGGACGCCGAGATGCGCGGCCATGCGCTGGCGCTAATCAAATCCAGCGCCGCGGAAGCCTCCGCGCGATTGCAATTCTGCCGCCTCGCCTTCGGCGCCGCCGGCTCCAAGGGCGCCGAGATCGACACCGGCGACGCCGAGCATGTGACGCGCCAGCTGCTCGCCGACGAACGCACCAAGCTCGAATGGAGCGTGCCGCGCGTGCTGATGTCGAAGAATAAGGTGAAGCTGCTGCTCAATCTCTGCCTGATCGCCGATGCGGCGATTCCGCGCGGCGGCGTCATCTCCGTCGTCTCCACCGGCGAGCGCGACGATATTTCCTTCACCTTGGAGGCCAAAGGCGTGAACGCCCGCATCGCAGCGGCGATTCCGGGCCTGCTGGCCGGCGAGCCGGAAGAAGGCGTCGTCGACGCGCGCGCCATTCAGGCCTATTACGCCGGCCTCGTCGCCAAGGCGAGCGGGCTCGACGTCGTGATCTCCACGCAGCCGGAGCATGTGACCATCACCGCCCGCCCTTCCGCCGAGCAGGCGGAGGAGGAGATCGAGACGCCGGCGGCGCTCGAAGCCTGAGGAAGCCTCCGCGCCAGGCGACCTCGAGCGCGGGGATTTCAGTTCTTTTAACCAGAATGCGTCAAGAATGGCGTCGACGCCGCTCACGCGGCCAGAGACGAACGACGCCATGGATGAACTTCTCAACGATTTCCTCGTCGAGACCGCCGAGCACATTGATGCGGCGACGATGGAGCTCGTCTGTCTCGAGAAGGACCCGGGCGATCAGGCGCTCATCGCCAGCCTCTTCCGCCATGTGCACACGATCAAAGGCACCAGCGGCTTCTTGAAGCTGCCGCGCGTCGGCCGGCTGACCCATTCGACCGAAGCGCTCATCGGCGCTTTGCGCGACGGCGCGCCGATGACCGCCTCGCATGTCACGCTGATCTTCGCGGCCGTGGACCGGCTGAAGGATATTCTCGCCGAAATGGGCCGCTCCGAGGAGGAGCCGGCTGGCGACGACGACGATCTCATCGCCGCTCTGGAAGAGGCGACGCGCCGCTCCCGCCTCGGCGAGGAAGAGCCCGACCCCGCCGAGGCGAGCGGCGCCGCTGCGCCCGCCTCCCGCGCCGCTGCGACGCCGGGCGAGACGCATTCCGCCGGCGTCGCCCATATCGGCGAGACGGTCCGCGTCTCGGTCAATGTGCTCGATCGGCTGATGGGCATCGTCTCCGAGCTGGTCTCCACCCGCAATCGTCTGCTCGAATTGTCGAGCGCCTGGGCGGGCGGCGACGAGGCCATGAGCAGCACGGTGCAGACGCTCTCCAACATCACCAGCGATCTGCAGGATGCGGTGATGAGCGCGCGCATGCAGCCGGTCGGGCGGCTATTCTCGACGCTGCCGCGGCAGGTGCGCGATCTCGCCCATGATCTCGGCAAGAAGATCGTCATCACGACGGAAGGCTCGGACACGGAGCTGGACCGGCAGGTGATCGAGCTGATCCGGGCGCCGCTCACCCATATCATTCGCAATTGCGCCGACCATGGCGTCGAATCCCCGGCCGAGCGCGCACGCATCGGCAAGAGCGAGACCGGCGTCATCTCGGTGCGCGCCGCCTATGACGCCGGCCAGATCATCATCGACATCGCCGACGACGGCCGCGGGCTCGACGCCTCGCGCATCCGCTCCAAAGCCTTGGCGATCGGGCTCGTCTCGGAGGCCGATATCTCCAAGCTCAGCGACAGCGAGCTGTTCGAGCTGGTCTTCACGCCGGGCTTCTCGACTGTCGATGGCGTCACCAGCGTCTCCGGCCGCGGCGTCGGCATGGATGTGGTGCGCGAGAACATTCAGTCGATCGGCGGCTCCGTCTCGCTGACCTCGCGCCATGGCCGCGGCGCCTGCGTCACTCTGCGCATTCCACTGACGCTCGCCATCACGCCGGCGCTGATTTTGACGACCAATGGCGCGCGCTTCGCCATACCGCAGATGACCGTGGTCGAGCTGGTCGGGGTCGGCCGCGGCTTCGAGCATGCGATCCAATATATCCATGACGCGCCGGTGCTGCGCCTGCGCAATGACGTGCTGCCTCTGCTCGATCTCGCCGCGACGCTCGGCCTCGGCCGCCCGGCGCAGGAGAGGACGCGCGACGGCTTCGTCGTCGTGCTGCGCATCGGCAGCGCGCGCTTCGGCCTGCTGGTGGAGACGATCGCCGATGTGCAGGAGATCGTCATCGAGCCGCTGGTGAGCGCGGTGGCGCGGCTCGGGGTCTTCTCGGGCCAGACAATTCTCGGCGACGGCTCGGTGGTGCTGATTCTCGATCCCGCCGCTCTGCTCGAGCACGCCGGCCTGCAGCGGCTCGCCGAGCGCCCGGCCGAAGCGACGACGCCGGAAGTCTTCGTTCCGCGCACGGAGAAGACGCGCATCATCATCGTCAAGTCCGGCCCCGGCCCGCTGAAGGCGCTGCCTCTGTCGCTGGTGCTGCGCATAGAGGATGTGCCGCGCGAGCGGCTGATCGCCTCGGACGGCGCCTTCGTCATGGCCTATCGCGACAGCCTGCTGCCGATCATTCCGGCGACGACGGACATGGCGCTCGACCGCGCCTCCTATCCCATACTCGTGCTGTCGGGAGCCGGCCAGTCCATGGGCCTGCTGATCGAGGACATCATCGACGTCACCGACGAGATTCTCGATCTCCAGAGAGAGAGCGGCTCGGCGCATATTCTCGGCTCCATCCAGCTCGGCGGCGATATCGTCGAGTTTTTGGACGCCACCTATTTCATGCGCATCGCCTGCCCGGCCGCCGTGGCGCGCGGCGTCAACAAGCGGCATCGCATTCTGCTCGTGGACGACAAGGCCTTCTTCCGCGACATGCTGGCGCCGATCCTCGGCTCGGCCGGCTATGACGTGACGACCGCGGCCTCGGCGCCGGAAGCGCTCTCCTTCCTGCGCAAGGGGCTGTCCGTCGAGGCGGTGGTGACGGATACCGACATGCCGGAAATGGACGGCTATAATTTCGCCCGCGCGTTGCATGCGCTGCCCGGCCTCGCCGAGCTGCCGGTGGTGGCGCTCGCCGCCCAGGCGGCGCCCAGCGTGCTCGCGGCGGCCAAGGCCTGCGGCATCGCCGCCGTCGCCGGCAAGTTCGATCGGCGCGCGCTCATCGAATGCGTCGGCCGCCTGCTCGACAAGACGGACACGGCGCCGCGCGATCTCGAATTGCGCATCATGTCGGAGCTCGCCGCATGACCCAAACGCAACGCGACGCGAACGGGCGCCGCCGGCAAGGCGATACGGGCAAGGAGCAGTCGCGCAACTTCACCATAAAGGTGCGCGGTCAGACCTTCGGCCTGCCGGTGGAATGCGTGAAGACGATCTTCCATATCGAGCAGGTGACGCCGGTTCCGCTGGCCCCGCGCGAGATCGCCGGCCTCGCCAATCTGCGCGGCCGCATCGTCACCGCGCTGCGGCTCGACCGCTGCCTCGAGATCGACGACGGCGACCACTCCGATTCGAATCTCGCGGTCTGCATCGAGCACAATGGCGAGCGCTACGCTCTGCTCATCGACGAGACCGGCGACGTCGTCACCTGCGAGGAAGACGACCGCATCCTCTGCCCGACCCATGTCGGCCAGCAATTCGTCGACGCCACCAACGCCTGCTACCGGCTCGACGACGATTTTCTGCCCATACTCGACATAGCGGCGCTGGTGAGGCGCCTGTCGAGGCCGGGCGAGAGCGGCGGCCGCGACGGACATTCGAGAGACGCATCCCGAGGAGTAGACTGATGAAGCAGATTCTGGTCGTCGACGATTCCGCGGTCATCCGCAAGGTCGCGCGCCGCATTCTCGAAGGGATGCAATTCTCCACCGTGGAGGCGGAGAATGGCCGCAAGGCGCTGGTCGCCTGTGAGCAATCCATGCCGGACGCGATCCTGCTCGACTGGAACATGCCAGAGATGGACGGCGTCGAGTTCCTGCGCGCGCTGCGCAAGATGCCGGGCGGCGCCGGGCCGAAAGTGGTGTTCTGCACCACGGAGAACGAGGCGAGCTATATCGCCCAGGCGATGGACGCGGGCGCCGACGAATACATAATGAAGCCCTTCGACCAGCATGTCGTGCGCTCCAAGCTCGAGGACATAGGCGTCATCTGAGGCGCGGGCCGCGACGGAACAGGAGCGCTCTCTTCAGGGAGCGACGGCGAAATGCGGAAATGTGCGGAGCCTCGCCATTTTCGGCCGGGCGCGACGGATATGGCGGAGGGCGCGCGATGAGCCTCGCCTTCGCGCGGCTGCGCCGTCTCATCGGCTCGCTCGTCGGCGTCTCGCTCGGCGCCGACAAGCTCTATATAGCGCAGAGCCGGCTGGAGCCGATCATGCGCGCGCAGGACTGCCGCGACCTCTCCGAGCTGATGCGCCTCATCGAGCGGCGCGAGGACGAGGCGCTGCTGCAGCGCGTCGTCGACGCGATGACCAATAATGAGACCTCCTTCTTCCGCGATCGCGTCCCCTTTCAGCGGCTGAAGCGTGATTGGCTGCCGGAGCTGATGGCGCGGCGCGCCGAGACGCGGCGCCTGCGCATCTGGTCGGCCGCCTGCTCGACCGGCCAGGAGCCCTACTCCATCGCCATGGCGCTGGCCGAAATGGGCGAGGCGCTCGCCGGCTGGAGCGTCGAGATTCTCGCCACCGATGTTTCGGAGACCGCGCTGACGACGGCGCGGCGCGGCGTCTACAGCCAGTTCGAGGCGCAGCGCGGCCTTTCTATCGGCAGGCTGCTGGCCCATTTCGACCAGAAGGACGGACTCTGGCGGATCCGCGACGAGCTGCGAGCGAATATCGCCTTCCGCAAGCTCAATCTGCTCGATGACTTCTCGGGCGAGGCGCCCTTCGACATCGTCTTTTGCCGCAATGTGCTCATTTATTTCGAGCCTGCGGTGAAAAGCCGCGTGCTCACGCGCCTGCGCGACACTCTCGCAGACAATGGATGTCTGGTCCTCGGCGCGGCCGAGACGATCGGCGAGCGCATCGGCGGCCTCACCCCTGCCAGCGACGCCGCCTGGCTGCTGCTGCCGCGCCCTTCGCCGCGGCCGCTCGCCGCCATCGGCGCGTGAGCGCGGCTCGCGGCCTTCCCTCTGAACGCGCGAAGGGGCTCCCGAGGGAGCCCCTTTTCGATTCTTGCGGCCGTCTTCGCCGATGGGTCAGGCGGTGATGCGCTCGTCGGCTTCGCTCGGCTCGCGCAGCACATAGCCGCGGCCCCACACCGTCTCTATGTAGTTGCGGCCGTCGCTGGCGTTGGCGAGCTTCTTGCGCAGCTTGCAGATGAACACGTCGATGATCTTGAGCTCCGGCTCGTCCATGCCGCCATAGAGATGATTGAGGAACATCTCCTTGGTGAGCGTCGTGCCCTTGCGTAGCGAGAGCAGCTCCAGCATCTGATATTCCTTGCCGGTCAGATGCACGCGGGCGCCGGAGACCTCGACCGTCTTCTGGTCCAGATTGACGACGAGATCGCCGGTCGTGATGACCGATTGGGCGTGGCCCTTCGAGCGGCGAACAATGGCGTGAATGCGCGCCACCAGCTCGTCCTTGTGGAAGGGCTTCGTCAGATAATCGTCAGCGCCGAAGCCCAGACCCTTCACCTTGTCCTCTATGCCGGCGAGGCCGGACAGGATCAGAATCGGCGTCTTGACCTTGGCCACCCGCAAGGTGCGCAGCACCTCGTAGCCGGACATGTCGGGCAGATTCAAATCGAGCAGGATGATGTCGTAATCGTAGAGCTTCCCGAGATCTATGCCTTCCTCGCCGAGATCTGTCGCATAGACGTTGAAGTTCTCGGATTTGAGCATGAGCTCGATGCTTTGAGCGGTCGCGCTGTCATCCTCTATCAGTAAAACGCGCATTTTCGGTCCCCACCCAGCTCCACCAAATCTTCCCCCGGACGTCGTCGCGTCGCCCGAGCGTCGACGATGCGCCGCGCTTCGTCGGCCGCCCGCCAAGATCCATATCTATTTGTCGAAACGCTAAGCGGTAATGGTTAACAAACCCTGACCTTCGGCCCGGCGGCAAACCAGAACCTTAATCGTCGACGGCTAAGCGCCGAGACGCGCCGGGAACAGCGTCTCTCGAGGGAGACGAATCGACCGGCCTTCTGTTTATACAAGCCGTCCGCCCGCCTGCGAAGCGGCGCGCGGCTACGCAAACGCCGCGGCGAAAGCTTCGCGAAAGCTCGCCGCGCGGCCGTGTCGCGCAGCGCTCACGATTGACTTATGCGCGGGCTTTCTCCTATATGCCGGCGCGGCGTCGCAGAGACGCGTTTCGTGCGGGGGCTTGCGCGCCCGCGAAAAAGGCGAAAAGAGACAGCCGCAGGGGCGAGAAAAAAGCGCCCTACGAGACCAAAATTAGATCGAGGGCCGTGGCGGCGGCCAGCCGATGACGAGCGGTCGGCGCGAGGCGATGACGGCTCTTCGATCGGCGACCTGAGCGAGCGGAGACCCAAGGTGAAGAGAACTTATCAACCCAGCAAATTGGTGCGCAAGCGCCGTCACGGCTTTCGCGCCCGTATGGCGACCGTCGGCGGCCGCAATGTCCTCGCGGCGCGCCGCGCCCGCGGACGCAAGCGCCTGTCCGCCTGATTTTCGCCGGCTTCTCGGCCAGGGAGGACGGGAGGCGTGAGCGAGAACATCCCAGACGAAACGCGGAAGACCAAACCGCGACGCCTGCGCAAGCGGCGCGAATTTTTGCGCGCCGCCGCGAGCGGGCTGAGCCGCGGCGCGCGCGCCTTCAAGCTGCAGGCGGCGGCGCGGGAGGGCGGCGACATGGACGCGCCGCGCTTCGGCTTCACCGTGACGAAGAAGATCTCCGGCGCCGTCGGTCGCAACCGCATTCGGCGCCGCCTCAAGGAGGCGCTGCGGCTCTGCGGCGCTTCCGGTCTCCCGGGCTATGATTATGTCTTCGTCGCCCGACCCGACGCGTTGACCGCGCCCTTTTCGGAATTGACGGCGCAGATCGTGGATGGGCTGACCAAGCTCAGGCCCGGCCAGAAGGGCCGGAACCGGCGCAACTCCTAAAGACAGGCCGCAGGCGTCATGAACGAATATACCAAGAATGTCCTCATAGCGGCCGGCCTGTCGATGCTGGTGATCGGCGGCTGGGATTTTTTCTACGCCTTTCCCAAGCTCGATCGGCAGCAGAAAGAGGCGCAGCTCGCGCAGCAGCAAAAGCCCGGCGCGCCGCAAAAGCCGGTCGCCGCCCAGCCCGCCGACAAGGCCGCGCCCGCGGCTCGGCAGGCGCAGCCGCAGCAGACCGCCGCCGCCGCCAAGCCCGCGCCCAAGACGCGCGAGGCCGCTCTCGCCGAGAGCAAGCGCGTCGCCATCGACACGCCTTCCATCTCCGGCTCCATCTCGTTGAAGGGCGGCCGCATCGACGATGTCTCGCTGAAAAATTATCACGAGACCGTCGATCCCAAGAGCCCGATCATCGTGCTGCTCTCGCCGGAGAACGCGCCGCAGCCCTATTACGCCGAATCGGGCTTCCTCGCCTCCGACAAGGATCAGGCGCCGCCCGCCCTGCCGAACAGCGAATCGCTGTGGAGCGCCGATCACGATCAGCTCTCCGTCGGCCAGCCCTTGACGCTCAGCTTCGACAATGGCCAGGGCCTCGTCTTCAAGCGCAAGATCGCGGTCGACGACCAATATATGTTCTCCGTGACCGACAGCGTCGAGAATCACGGCCAGGGTTCCGTCACCCTCTATCCCTATCTGCGCGTCTCGCGCATCGGCGCTCTGCAGAGCGCCGGCTATGCGGCCCTGCACGAGGGCTTCGTCGGCGTGCTGGGCGAGGCCGGCCTGCAGGAGCTGAAGTTCGAGAAGGTCGAGAAAGAGCCGCACGCCACCAAATCTTTCGAGGCGACCGGCGGCTGGCTCGGCTTCACCGAGAAATATTGGGCCGCCGTGCTGGTGCCGCAGCAGGACCGCACGCTGGTGGCGCGCTTCTCGGCTTCGGGCGCCGGAACGACCAAGGCCTATCAGGCCGATACGGTGGAGGCGCCGCTGACCATCGCGCCGGGCGCCTCCGGCTCCGTGGCCTCGCGCATCTTCGCCGGCGCCAAGGTCGTCGACACGCTCGACGCCTATGAGGGCCAGGGCATCAAGCTCTTCGACCGGCTCATCGATTGGGGCTGGTTCTACTTCCTCACCCGGCCGATGTTCCGCATCATCGACGGCCTGTTCCATGTGCTCGGCAATTTCGGCCTCGCCATTCTGGCCGTCACCGTGCTGGTCAAGATCGCCTTCCTGCCGCTCGCCAATAAGAGCTATCTGGCCGTGGCCAAGATGAAGGCGATTCAGCCCAAGATCGCGGAGCTGAAGGCGAAATACGGCGACGACAAGCAGGCGCTGAGCCGCGAGCAGATGGAGCTGTTCAAGCGCGAGAAGGTCAATCCGGCCGGCGGCTGCCTGCCCGCGCTGCTGCAGATTCCGGTGTTCTTCTCGCTCTACAAGGTGCTGGTCATCACGATCGAGATGCGCCACGCGCCCTTCTATGGCTGGATCAAGGACCTCTCGGCGCCGGACCCGACCAATATCTTCAACCTCTTCGGCCTCATCCCCTTCGACCCGACTCAGATTCCGGTATTCGGCTCGTTTCTGTGGCTCGGCGTCTGGCCGCTCGTCATGGGCGTCTCCATGTGGATGCAGATGAAGATGAACCCGGAGCCGACCGACGAGGTGCAGAAGATCGCCTTCGGCTGGATGCCGGTGATCTTCACCTTCTCGATGGGCGGCTTCGCCTCCGGCCTGGTGATCTATTGGACCTGGAACAATGTGCTCTCGGTGGCGCAGCAATGGGTCATCATGAAGCGCGCAGGCGTCAAGTTCGAGCTGTGGGACAATCTGAAGAACACCTTCGCCTTCCTCAAGAAGCCCGCCTGATCGCGCCTTGAACGAAGCCCGCGACGAGGATTTCACGGAACCGGGCCGGCTGCTCTTCGCCGGCCCGTGTGATTTCATATTCGCCAGCGCGAAATCCGGCGATCTGCCGCCGATCGGCCCGCCGGAGATCGCCTTCGCCGGCCGCTCCAATGTCGGCAAGTCCTCCCTGCTCAACGCCCTTACCGGCCGCAAGGCGCTGGCGCGCGTCTCCAACACGCCGGGGCGCACGCAGCAGCTCAATTTCTTCGCGCTCGGCGCCGCGCCGGGCGCGGAGCCGCTGCGTCTCGTCGACATGCCCGGCTATGGCTACGCCGCCGTCGGCAAGGAGAAGATCGCCAATTGGACGCGGCTGATGGAGGAGTTTCTGCGCGGCCGCGCCTCGCTGATCCGCGTCTTCGTGCTCATCGACAGCCGCCGCGGCGTGAAGGATCTGGACGAGCAGATGTTCGATCTGCTCGACCGCGCCGCCGTCTCCTATCAGATCGTGCTGACGAAGCATGACGAGCTGAAGGTCTCCGAGCGCGAGGCCGCTGTCGCCGCGGTGGAGGCAGCGCTCGCCAAGCGCCCGGCCGCCTTCCCGCGCCTCGCCGTCACCTCCTCCCGCTCGGGCGATGGCGTCGCGGAGCTTCGAGCCGGGATCGCGCGGCTGCTGGCCGAACGAAACGCTTGAATATTGCAGCCTCGTCGGTTCTAACCACCTCATTCGAATGAAGCGTCGCGGCGCCCACCCTCCCCTTGCAGGGGGAGGGTCGGCCGGCGAAGCCGGACGGGGTGGGGTGCAGGCCCGAGACTCGGGGCGTCACCCCCTCCCGAGCGCCTTCAGCGCTCGGCCTCCCCCATCGAGGGGGAGGTGGGGCGTCGGTCATTCGCTCGATTGGCGTGTTCTCTCAACACAGGCGGACCCATGACCGAGGATTCGGCCGACAGCGCGCTCCAGCAAGCCCGTATTCTCATGCAGGCGCTGCCGCATATGCTGCGCTATGACGAGGCGACCGTCGTGGTGAAATATGGCGGCCACGCCATGGGCGACGACAAGGTCGCGCGCGACTTCGCCCGCGACATGGTGCTGCTCGAGCAATCGGGCGTGAACCCCGTCGTCGTGCATGGCGGCGGCCCGCAGATCGGCGCCATGCTGGGCAAGCTCGGCATAAAATCCGAATTCGCCGATGGGCTGCGCGTCACCGACAAGGCGACGATGGAAATCGTCGAGATGGTGCTCGCCGGCTATATCAACAAGCAGATCGTCGGCTTCATCAATTCCGAAGGCGGCCGCGCCATCGGCCTCTGCGGCAAGGACGGCCGCATGGTGACGGCCGAAAAGCTCGCGCGCCCCAATCACGAGGACGGCAAGGCGATCGATCTCGGCTTCGTCGGCGAAGTGGCCAAGGTCGACACCACAGTGCTGGACCAGGTGCTCGGCCGCGAGCTGATCCCCGTGCTCGCGCCCGTCGCGCAGGGCCTCGACGGCGAGACCTACAACATCAACGCCGACACTTTCGCCGGCGCCATCGCCGGCGCGCTCGGCGCCAAGCGCCTTTTGTTCCTCACCGACGTTCCCGGCGTGCTGGACAAGAACAAGCAGCTCATCAAGGAGCTGAAAGTCTCCGATATTCCGGGCCTCGTCGCCGACGGCACCATCACCGGCGGCATGATCCCCAAGGTCGAGACCTGCATGTATGCGATCGAGCGCGGCGTCGAAGGCGTCGTCATCCTCGACGGCAAGCTGCCGCATGCAGTGCTGATCGAGCTTTTGACCGATCATGGCGCCGGCACGCTGATCACGAGGTGACGCACTGATGGCGACGAGCGTGGCGACGAAACGATCCGGAAGCCGCCTCACGGCTCAGGATCGCGTCGCTCCGCTCGCGATGACGAGCGCGCGATGACAGAGCCCGCCGATCAGCCGCGCCTGCTGACCATCGCCAATCGCTTCGCCCATGTCGACACATGGGTCTTCGATCTCGACAACACGCTCTATCCCGCCTCATCGGACCTCTGGCCGAAGATCGACCATCGGATCACTCTGTTCATGATCCGCCTGTTCGGCCTCGACGGAATGTCGTCGCGCGCGCTGCAGAAGCATTACTACAAGCAATATGGCACGACGCTACGCGGGCTGATGACCGAGCATGGCGTCGACGCCGATGCTTTCTTGAAATTCGTCCATGACGTCGATCGCTCATCGCTGCTGCCCAATCATTCGCTGGCGGCGGCGATCGCGGCGCTGCCGGGCCGCAAGCTCATTCTCACCAATGGCTCGCGCGAGCATGCGCTCGACACGGCGAAGCAGCTCGCCATCGATCATATTTTCGAGGATGTGTTCGATATTGTCGCGGCCGATTTCATCGCCAAGCCGCATGAGGAGGCCTATGAGCGCTTCTTCGAGCGCCATGGCGTGGAGCCGAAGCGCTCGGCGCTGTTCGAAGATATAGCCCGCAACCTTGTCATCCCCCATGCGCGCGGCATGACCACCGTGCTGGTGACGCCGGAAGCAGGTCATGAGGAGAAGCGCGAAGCCTGGGAGATCGCCCATGGACGCGAGCCGCATGTGGATTTTACAACCAATGATCTCGCGGGATTTTTGGAGGGGCTGACGGCGACGTCACAACCCCAGTAGAGGCCTGATCTTCGTCGTCATCGGACCGCAGGCGGCCCGAAGCTTTCCTCCTCATGCAGGTTTTCCGGCGTCACCCCGGCGAGAAGATCATCCAGAGAGTATTCGGGCGCCGTAAGCGGCTCGATCACCACGCGGCCGCCTTCGACGCGCACCTGGACAGCTTGGTCGATCTCGAGGCGCGCCTGCTCCACAACGGCCGAGGGTATGCGCACAGCCGCGGAGTCGCCCCATTTTTCGACGATCGCTCGCATCGGGAAACCTCGCGTATCTGCATCTTAGAAACCGACGACCGGGGCGGCGCATCGTCGATGCCGATTTCCCATCCCGTTCAGAAACTGTCACATTTTCGCAACGAACGCGCATTCTTTCTACCATTGCCTTGACTGTAGCGCGCGCGCTCTCTTCAATGCGCCAATGATGCGAGCGGGGGCACATCGGCGTTTCGGAGCGAGCGTGATCGCGCGCGCACTCGCCTGCCTGCTCATGCTGCAGGGTTTCATCGCCGCCGCAGGCCCGACGCTCGCCGAACAGACACGAGACGTCGCCGGCTGGACCGAAGCTCATGCGACGACGTCCGAGCTCTGCAATAGACAAAGCGGCGAACGTCCGTCGGGCGATCACTCCTCCTGCGAACATTGCGTGTTGTGCATGCTCGGCGCGCGCAGCGCGGCGTCGATCGTCGCAGCGATCTGGAACGCCGCAACGATCGTGCTGGCGGCCGATCTGCATTCGCACGCGCCGCCGCGCAGCACGGACGCCGCAAAGCTCTCGACGCCGCTCGGCTGGGCCAGCAGCTGGTCGTCGCGCGCGCCGCCCTCCTTCTCCTGATCCGAAACGAATCGCGGCCGTCTCGCCGCATATCACCATCGGAATCGCGCGCGCGTTCGACGCGTCGCGCCAGGAGTCTTTGCCTATGTCTCGCAACGCCCTCATGCGCGGCGCATCCGCCGCCGCGCTGTCTTTCGTCGTCTTTTCATCCGCCGCAGCGCAGGAAGCCCTGCCCGCCATCGACATCTCCGGCGAGCAGCGCCCCGCCGCCGGCCCCTCGCGCGGAAAGCTGCAACCGCCGAATGGCAAGCTGCAGCTCGATGTCACCTCGCAGACCGGCAGCCGCCTCGGCCTGACGCCGCGCGAGACGCCCTCCTCCGTCTCCATCGTCGATCGCGCGACGATCGAGGCGCGCGGCGCACAGACGACGCAGGAAGTCATTCAGCGCATGCCCGGCGTCATCGCCTCCGATCCGCCGGGCGCGGCCGGCGCGATCAGCCTGCGCGGCTTCGGCGCCACATCGGTGACGCAGATGTTCAACGGCATCAGCGTGCAATATGACGCCATCGCCGGACGTCCCGTCGACAGCTGGCTCTATGACCGCATCGAGCTTCTCGGCGGCGCCTCCTCCTATCTCTACGGCCAGGGCGCCGTCGGCGGCGCGGTGAATTACGTCAGCAAGGTCGCCACGCGCGGCGAGGAGCGCAATGAGGCGCTGCTGATGGGCGGCATGTGGTTCAACCGCCGCGCCTCCTATGGTCTCAACAAGCAGCTCGACGAGAATAATTGGCTGCAATTCGATCTGAGCTACAAAGGCTCGCAAGGCTGGGTCGAGGATTCCAACCATAATTCCGGCGCCGGCTCCATCTCCTGGCTAACCGATATCGCGCCCGGCCTCTCCAACA
Organism: Methylosinus sp. R-45379; assembly: GCF_001644125.1. NCBI lineage: Bacteria > Pseudomonadati > Pseudomonadota > Alphaproteobacteria > Hyphomicrobiales > Methylocystaceae > Methylosinus > Methylosinus sp. R-45379. The sequence goes on along the minus strand of NZ_LUUM01000309.1, from coordinate 175,103 downwards.
CGGTCGCGGTGGAGTTTCAGAGCGAGCAGCGCGACGCCTATTGGGGCACGCCGGTGCCGCGTCCGCTCGGCGGAACGGGCACGATTCCCTGGGGAACCTTCGGCCTGCCGGTTCTCGATCTCAAATTCGATCCCGGCGTGCGCTTCAAAAATTACAACAGCCTGAAGCCGGTCTTCGACCAGCAGGTGTTGTGGGCGCGCGACATTACGGAATACAAGCTCGACGAGGAGACGAGCTTTAAAAACACCTTCTATCTCTATCGCGCCGACCGGCAATATCAAAACGTCGAATCCTATCGCTACAATGCGACCAACACGCTGATCGACCGCAGCTCGTCGCTGGCGACGCGCCATATTCAGAGCCTCATAGGCGATCGGCTGGAGGCGACGAACACGACGACCCTGTTCGGCCTCGAGTCGAAAACGGTCGCGGGCATAGACTTTTCGCTCAATCAGCAGACGCGCAATGGAAGCCTCGAATCGGGGCTGGCCGTCGACACGGTCGAGCCCTATGGCTATTCGGCCTATAAGCTCTATCAGGACAATCCGAGCGCCACGAGCTATGTGGGCGGCGCGCGCAGCAAGCTCTACACGCTCGCGCTCTTCGCCGAGAATCGCCTGTCGCTGACGCCGCAGCTTCATCTCGTCACCGGCCTGCGCTGGGAGAAGATCAGCCTCGAGCGCTTCAACTACCGCATTCCCACCGCGCCGAGCGCCTCCAATCCTTTCGGCGATCCGGCCTATTTCGGCAAAGGCTATGAGCCGATCACCTGGCGCGCCGCGCTGATGTACGACGTGACCAAGGAGGCCAATGTCTATGTCTCCTACAGCACGGCGGCCGATCCGCCGTCCGGCATTCTGCTCACCAACAACGCCGGCGGCGTGCGCAATTTCGAGCTCACCACCGGCTGGCAGGTCGAGGCGGGAACGAAGCTCGATTTCTGGGAGGGCAAGGGCTCGGCGACTCTCGCCGGCTATTTCATCGAGCGCAACAATGTCACCACTTCCGATCCCGCCAATCCGAACAATGTCGTCAATGTCGGCAAGCAATCGTCGAATGGCATAGAGGCCAATGTCGGCGTGCAGGTGTTGGATAATCTCAGCGTGCAGGGCAACGCCGCCTGGATCAATCCGAAATTCGAGACCTTCGAGGAGGCGGCGACGATCGCTGGAACGACGATGCGCGTGTCGCGCGCCGGCAATCGGCCGACCAATATGGCGCGCTGGATCGCCAATGGCTGGATCACCTGGGATTTCCTGCCCGATTGGCAGGCGACCTTCGCGACGCGCTTCGTCGGCGATCGCTTCGCCGACAACGCCAACACCATGCGCATACCGGCCTATACGACTTTCGACGCCGGCCTCTCCTGGCGCATAACGCCCAATGCGAAGCTGACCGCCATGCTGAAGAACATGACCGACGCCGCTTATGTCGAATGGGCGACGGGCGGCTCGGGGCCGCTGCTGCGGCTCGGCCAGCCGCGCACGGTCGAATTGTCGCTGAAGATGACCTTCTGAGGAGGCGGACATGAAGAGATATCTCTATCTCGCTCATCGCTGGCTCGGGATCGGGCTTAGTCTCTTCATGGCCATGTGGTTCTTCTCGGGCGTCGTCATGATGTATGTCGGCTATCCGAAGCTGCTGCCATCGGAGCGGCTGGCGGCGCTGCCGCCGCTCGATCCGGCGCGCTGCTGCGTCGATCTCTCCCGCGCTTTCGACGCCACGGGAGAGGGCGGCGCGCCGCAATCCGTCCGCCTCACCAGCATCGCCGGCGCGCCGACTTTCATTTTCGAGCGGCGCGCGAAGGACAGCGGCCCGCAATTCACGGCGGTTCGCGCCAGCGACGGCGCGCGCGTGACCAGCATTTCAGAGCAGGACGCCATCGCCGCCGCGCGCACCTTCCTCGACGGCGAAGCGAGCTATGACGGCGTCATCGACGAGGACCAATGGACGCATTCCAAAGGTCTCGACGGTCTGCGCCCATTGCACCGCGTCTTCATGTCCGATGCGGATTCGACGCTGCTCTATGTCTCTTCCGTCACTGGCGAGGTGGTCCGCGACGCGACGCGGACGGAGCGCCTCTGGAACTGGGCCGGCGCCTGGATCCATTGGCTCTATCCGTTTCGCGGCGGCTGGCTCGACGTCTATTGGCGCGATATCATCGTCTATTCCTCGCTCATCGGAACCGTGCTCGCCCTCACCGGCCTCGTCGTCGGAGTGATGCGCTGGCGCTTTCGTGCGCCCTATAAGACCGGCGCGCGCACGCCCTATCGCGAAGGCATGATGAAATGGCACCATATCGTCGGCCTCATCGGCGGCGCGACGGCGATCACTTTCGTGTTCAGCGGCCTGATGTCGATGAACCCTTGGAAAATCTTCGAGACGAAATCGGCCTTCGACGCCAAAGCCTATTATGGCGGCGCGCTCGCGCCCGAGCGATTCCATCTGTCCATCGCGCAAGCGCTGACGAAATTCGCCGATGACGGATTCTCGGCGCGCGAGCTCGAGCTGCGCGTCATCGACGGCGCCGGCTATTATGTCGGCTTTAGCGCCGGCGGCGCGACGCGAATCTTGCGCGCAGAGGCCGACGCCGCGCCCGCCTTCACGCTGCCATTCGACGAATTGAAACGGCTCGGCGCGCGGCTCGTGCCCGGCGCGAAAGTCACGGCGGCGACGGTGATGGAGACTTATGACTTCTATTATTTCGCGCGCGCGCCGCACACCATGCATGGCGATGTCGACAAGCGCCTTCCCGTGCTGCGCCTGGAATTCGACGACGCTGCGGGAACCTGGGCGCATATCGACCCGCATACGGGCGCCGTGCTCGGCAAGCTCGATTCGGGGCGCCGCACGAGCCGCTGGCTGTTCGCCTTTCTGCACAGCTGGGACGCGCCCGCGCTGCTCGCGGCGCGGCCCTTGTGGGATGCGCTCATGCTGGCGCTCAATGGCGCGGGCTTTGCGCTCAGCGTCACCGGAATCGTCATCGGCTGGCGGCGGCTGAAGCGCAAATTCGGCGAGCGCCGGGCGCTGGCGCGATCGGCGTCGCCGAGCTTGGCGCGATCGAGCCGCGCATGACCACCGCGCTGGTGACGCCTGACGCCCGGCCATGAGGAGCGCCGCGGGCTGGCGGCGGGCTGATCCCGCGGGGCCGGGCGGGCGAGCCGCCGACCCAGCCCACCGACCGAGCCTACCGACATGGAACGTCATTTGCGTAATCGGTCAGCGAGGTCGCGCTTCGACGAATTGAAGCCGCCTCGAAGCCTTTTCGATGGTTTGGGGAGCGAGCCATGGTCGATTCGATTGGCGCCGTCGTGGTGGGAACGTTCGGCCTCGCGGCGGAGGCGGCGGCCAAAGGCGCGGCGGGCGCGGCCGTCATCGACGGCTATGACGCCCTGAAGTCTGGACTTTCAGCCTTCGCCAAGAGGGAGATCGCCGAGCTGGAGCCGCGACCGCGTTCGATCGGAATGCAAATCGCCGTCGCTGAAATCATCGACGCCCAATCGGAGGAGACGAGAACGGCGCTTTGCGTCCTCGCCGCGACGCTCATCGCCCGGCTGAGGGACGGCGCTCCGGCCGCCGGACTCGACATCGACCGCCTCGCCGCGCTCGAAGCGCAGCTCAGCGCCCTCGCTCCAAAATAGGCGCCGCCGGCAGCCGCGCGCTGTCGAGATCGGCGCCGTGGAAGCTCGCGCCTGTGACATCGGCGCCCGAGAGATCGGCGTCGCCGAGCTTGGCGTGATCGAGCCGCGCATTGCGTAGGCTCGCGCCGGCAAAGCGCGCCGAGGTCAAGACCGCATGGGTGAGATTGGCGCCGGTCAGATCGGCGCCGTCGAAAATCGCGGCGGTCAGATCGGCGCGCACCGGGACCATGCCCTGATTGGCCGGATCGGCGCCGAGATCGGCCTCGACGAGCTTCGCCTTCACGAAGCGCGCGCCGCGGCCGCCGCCGATGATGCGGGCGCGCGTCAGATCGGCGCCGGAAAAATCCGCCTCGTCGAGAATAGCCGCATAGAGAATCGCGCCGGAAAGATCGGCGCCCGACAGATCGGCCTCGCGCAGATCGGCGCGGGTGAGATTGGCCTCGCCGAGCCGCGCGCCGACGAGCTTCGCCCCAGCGAGCCGGGTGGCGAAGAGATCGGCGCGCCGAAGATCGAGCCCCGAGAGATCGAGGCCGGAAAGGTCTAGATCGGTGAGCGCCACCGGCTTTCCGGCGGAGGCGACGATCAGTCTCTCTATATCGGCGCGGCTTCGGTCCGCCGCCGCGGCCGCCAGCGGCGCGAGAATCAGGAGGACGGCGGCCAAAAGGCGTCTCGCTCGGGCCGAGGACATTATGAAGGCTCCCTCGCTCTGCATCGCTTCTGTGGCGACGGCGGGCGAGCCTACCCCCGCCACGCCCCCGCGGCCGCGGGAAAGAATGCGCTGCGGGCGGGAAAGACGTCCCGCCGCCGGCGCGGCGATCGGCCCCTATTTCCGCGATTGACAGGGCGGCGGCCTTGCCGCCTATAGCCCTGACCCTTTCCACGGGCCGCCTGCCCGCGCCGTCTCGGAGCTAGACAATTTCATGCCGCACACTGGTCTCGAGAACCTCATCACCACCGCCTTCGAAGACAGGGCCAATATCGACGCCTCCACGCAGGGCGACATTCGCCACGCGGTCGAGAGCGCGCTGCGTCTGCTCGATTCGGGCAAGCTGCGCGTCGCCGAGAAGGTCGAGGGCGCGACCGGCCCCGGCTCCTGGAAGGTCAATCAATGGCTGAAGAAGGCGGTCCTCCTCTCCTTCCGCCTCAACGATATGAGCGTGATCGAGGGTGGTCCCGGCGGCGCGAGCTGGTGGGACAAGGTTCCCTCCAAATTCGTCGGCTGGGGCGCGGCCGAGCATAAGGCGGCGGGCTTCCGCTCCGTGCCGGGCGCGATCGTGCGTCACTCGGCCTTCGTGGCGCCGGGCGTGATCCTCATGCCCTCCTTCGTCAATCTCGGCGCCCATGTGGACGCGGGGACCATGGTCGACACCTGGGCCACGGTCGGCTCCTGCGCGCAGATCGGCAAGAATGTGCATCTTTCCGGCGGCGTCGGCATTGGCGGCGTGCTGGAGCCGCTGCAGGCCGGCCCCACCATTATCGAGGACGACTGCTTCATCGGCGCGCGCTCGGAGATCGTCGAAGGCGTCGTCATCGGCCAAGGCTCGGTGATTTCCATGGGCGTCTTCATCGGCGCCTCGACCAAGGTGATCGACCGCGCCACCGGCCAGATTCACATCGGCTATGTGCCGCCCTATTCGGTCGTGGTGTCGGGCAATCTGCCGGGCAAGCCGCTGCCGGACGGCTCGGCCGGGCCGTCGCTCTATTGCGCCGTCATCGTCAAGACGGTGGACGCGCAGACGCGCGGCAAGACGGCGATCAACGAGCTGCTGAGGGACTGATGGAGCTGCCCTCGCGCGAGCGCCTGAGCTTCCTCTATCGCACGGAGGAGGGAAGCCTCGACCGCGCCGGCTGGCGCTGCGGCGTCGCGGGCCTTCTGGCGATCCTCGTCCCGCTGACGCTGATCTGGCTGGCGCTCTTCCCCTACACGGATCACGATCTGTCGAAGGACCCGTTCTTCGTCTGGCAGACGGTGGTCGCCTACGCCTATCTCGCGCTCTATTCGCTCGCCGTGCTGCTGATCGCGGTGAGCTTCGTCAATCTCTCGGCCAAGCGCTTCCGCGCGCTCGGCCGGCCGGCGCCGCTCGTCTTCGCCGGCCTGCTTCCCTTCGCCCTTCTGGTGGCGGGCGCCATGCACTGGCTGCAGCCGCGCGTCGCCGAGGTGATGCCCTATTGGCCCGTGGCGCTCACCGATCTCGCGCTCGCCGCGGTCGCGCTGTGGACGGGGTATGCGCTGGGGGTGAGAGAGGGCGGGAAGTGACGGTTTCACCTTGCAGCAACAATAAGCAGCCCTCATGCTGAGGAGGCGGCGAAGCCGCCGTCTCGAAGCATGAGGGCTGCGATGCCGATCGAAGGGGCAACAGTCTACATGCTGCTCTGCGCTGATGGCGCATATTACACCGGCCTGACTCGCAAGAACGTCGACGAGCGCGTCAGCGAGCACAATCAGGGAATCCATGAAGGGTTCACGGCGACGCGCCGGCCGGTTCGCCTTCTCTGGTCGGCGCATTTCGAACGCCTGACGGAAGCGATTGCGACTGAACGGCGCATCAAGGGCTGGAGCCGGGCCAAGAAGGAAGCGCTGATCCGCGGAGATTATGACGCTCTTCCTGGCTTGGCCGCTCGCCGCGGAAAGAAGGAACGTCGAGACTGCGGCGGCCCCTCGCCCTTCGAGACGCCTGCTACGCAGGCTCCTCAGGGTGAGGGGACTTGAAGGTTCGGGCAGGCCAAAGCCCCCACCGCGTTGACGCCTCCGCCCGGCGCCCATAGTGTGCGCCCCTCTTCGCAACCGCAACAAAAGCCGCATCATGCCCACGTCCGAGCCCTTGCCCGCCGATCTCCTCGAAGCCGCCCGCGTCTCGCCGGCCTGGCCGTTCGAAGAGGCGCGCAAGCTCGTCAAACGTGTGGCCGAGACCGGCCAGACCAAAGTTCTGTTCGAGACCGGCTACGGCCCCTCCGGCCTGCCGCATATCGGCACCTTCGGCGAGGTGGCGCGCACCTCCATGGTGCGCCACGCCTTCGAGGTGCTGACCGAGGGAAAGATCGAGACGCGCCTGCTCGCCTTTTCGGACGATATGGACGGGCTGCGCAAAGTGCCCGACAACATCCCCAATAAGGAGCTGGTCCGCGCCCATCTCGGCAAGCCGCTGACCAAGGTGCCGGACCCGTTCGGCACGCATGAGAGCTTCGGCGCGCACAACAATGCGCGGCTGCGCGCCTTTCTCGACGCTTTCGGCTTCCGATACGAATTCGCCTCCTCGACGGACTATTACACCTCCGGCCGCTTCGACGCGGCGCTGCTGCATATGCTGGCGCGCTATGAGGAGGTGATGAAGATCATGCTGCCGACGTTCCGCGAGGAGCGCGCGGCGACATATTCCCCCTTCCTGCCGGTTCACCCGCATACGGGAATCGTCATGCAGGTTCCGCTCGATTCCATCGACGCCGCGGCGGGGACGATCTCCTGGCGCGATCCCGAGAGCGGCGAAGCCTTCGTCACGCCCGTCACCGGCGGCCATTGCAAGCTGCAATGGAAGCCGGACTGGGCGATGCGCTGGTATGCGCTCTCTGTCGATTACGAAATGGCCGGCAAGGACCTCATCGACTCGGTGAAGTTGTCGAGCGCCATCGTGCGCGCGCTCGGCGGGCGGCCGCCGGAGGGCTTCAATTACGAGCTCTTCCTCGACGAGAAGGGCCAGAAGATTTCCAAGTCCAAGGGCAATGGTCTGACGATCGAGGAGTGGCTGACCTACGCCAGCCCCGAGAGCCTCGCGCAATTCATGTTTCAAAAGCCGAGCGCGGCGAAGAAGCTCTATTTCGACGTCATTCCGCGCAATGTCGACGATTACCTCTCCTTCCTCGAGGCCTATCAGCGACAGGCGTGGAAGGAGCGGCTCGGCAATCCGGCGTGGCACATTCACTTCGGCGCGCCGCCGGCGCCGGAGACGCTCGCCCATGACGGCGACGCCAAGGGGACGACGATCTCCTTCTCCATGCTGCTCAATCTGGCGACCGTCGCCAACGCCGAAGATTCGTCGGTGCTGTGGGGCTTTCTGCGCCGCTATGCGCCGAATGTGTCGCCGCAGAATCATCCGCGCCTCGATAAGCTCGTCGGCTATGCAGTCGCTTACTTTCGCGATTTCGTGCGGCCGGCGAAAAAATATCGCGCGGCCGACGATGTGGAGCGCGACGTGCTGACGACTCTTTCGGAGACGCTGGCGTCGCTGCCGAAGGACGCCAGCGCCGAGGATATTCAGACCGCGCTCTATGATGTCGCGCGCGCCGTGCCGCGCTATCAGGATTTGAAGGCGAAAGGCGCGACGCCGGAGCGGCCGGGCGTGTCGAACGACTTCTTCAACATGCTCTATGAGGTTCTTCTCGGCGAGAGCCGCGGCCCGCGCTTCGGCTCCTTCGTCGCGCTGTTCGGCGTGGAGGAGACGCGCTGCCTCATCGCCAAGGCGCTCGCCGGGGAGTTGACGAAGGCCGCTTAGGCCGCCGCTGGCTTCGGCCGTCATTGCGAGCGAAGCGAAGCAATCCAAAAGCCGTGAGGCGGCCCCTGGATCGCTTCGTCGCTTCGCTCCTCGCGATGACGATGTCCTAGAGCAATGGAACAGGAGCGACGAACATGCGCGCTGCGGATGCGGACATTCTGATCCTGCCGGGGCTCGGCGGCTCCGGCCTCGAGCATTGGCAGACGCGCTGGGCGAAGAAGCTCTCCACCGCGCGCTGCGTGGCGCAGGCGGATTTCGACGCGCCGCGTTTTCCCGAATGGATCGAGAGCATAGAGCGCGAGATCGCCGCGGCGACGCGCCCCGTGGTGCTGGTCACGCATTCGCTCGGCGGCATAGCGGCGCTGCATGTCGCCGCGCGCGCGAGCGACAAGATCGCCGCCGGCTTCCTCGTCGCGCCGCCCTCCGAGCGCGCGATTGCCGAGCTAACGGCGATCGATCCCGCCTTTCTGCCGATTCCGCGCGAGCGGCTGCGCTTTCCGACGCTTCTCGTCGCCAGCTCCGACGATCCTTATGCCGAGGCGGAGTTCTCGAGGACATTGGCGCAGGACATAGGCGCGGAACTGGTCGACGCCGGCGCAGCCGGGCATATCAACGCCGATAGCGGCCATGGGCCTTGGCCGGAGGGCTCGCTGCGTTTCGCGGGCTTTCTTTCCAAGCTGTAGAACGCGCGCCCCTCAGCGCCCGCGCATCGCCTCTATCTCCCTGCGCGCCCGCGCCTCCAGCGCATCGGCGGCCTCTCTCGTCATCAGCCGGCGCGGCGTCGCCACGTCGAGCGTCGCACCGACATGCGAGGGGCGCGGCGACAGAAGAAAAATCACATCGGCCAGCTCGATCGCCTCGCGCAGATCATGGGTGACGATCAGCGTCGTCACATGACGCTCGTCGATGAGCGCGGCGATGCGCGCGCGCAGATCGCGCGCCAGCGCATCGTCGAGCGAGACGAAAGGCTCGTCCAGCAGCAGCAGATCGGGCTCGATCGCCAGCGCCCGCGCAATGGCGACGCGGCGCGCGAGGCCGAGCGACAATTCGCCGGGAAAATGCTGCGCATGCTCCTCGAGCTCGAGCGCGGCGAGCAGAGCGGCGAGGGCCTCCTCGCTGGCCTGCGGCGCGGCGATGCGCAGATTGTCGATCACGCTGCGCCAGGGCAAGAGGCGCGGCTCCTGAAACACCATGCCGAGCCGCCCGCCGGCGGGAAGCGTCACCGCGCCGGAAAATTCCGTGTCGAGCCCGGCGATGATGCGCAGCAATGTCGTCTTGCCGCAGCCCGACGGACCGACCACCGCGCCGGCGCGGCCGACGGGGAGAGAGAAGCCGAGATTTTCGAGCGCGCGCTGCGGCCGGCCGCCGCCGGAGAGATAGTCCTTATGCGAAACCCTGACCTCGAGCAGGGCGGCGGCGCCATCGCGAGACATGTCGTTCAAAGGGCTGCACCAGGAGAGTTTCGACGGCGAGCATCAGCAGGACGAAGGGAATCGCATAGGCGAGCAGCAAACGCACGTCGAAAAGCTGAAACGCCATATTGATCTCGAAGCCGACGCCATTGGAGCGGCCGATCAGCTCCACCACCAGCACGATTTTCCACACCAGCGAAAGCCCCGAGCGCGTCGCCGCCGCGATATAGGGCGCGAGCTGCGGCAAGACGATATGCCGCAGCCGCGCCGCAGGGCGCAGGCGGAAGACCTCGGCCATCTCATCGAGCTCGTGATCGAGCGCGCGGACGCCCTCCCGCATCACGACGATGGCGTTGGGCAGCTTGTTGAGCGCCACCGCGCCCACCGCCGCCGCCTCGGTGAGGCCGGCCCAGAGATAGGCCAGCACGATGACGACCAGCGCCGGCAGATTGAGGAGGATGACCAGCCAGGGATCAAACAGCCGATCCAGCGCCGGCCGTCGTCCCATGGCGTAGCCGAGCGCCGCGCCCAGACTCATGGCCAGCAGAAAAGCGGCGACGACGCGCGCCAGTGTCGCCGCGAGATTGGTGAAGAGCGCGCCGCTCTCGGCCTCATGGGCGATCGCCTCGAAGACAGGGAGCGGCCCGGGCAAGCGGCGCGGATCGGAAAACAGCGCCGCGCCCTGCCAGAAAGCCAGCAGCAGCGCCAGCGACAGGAGGCGGATCACCGCACCGCGCTCGCCGCGGGCTCGTAGAAAGTGCCCGCGGGCAAGGTCTTCGCCGCGCCGACCAGCGCCGCGCCGCCGATCTCCGCGAGAGTGGCGTAGAGCCCGGCGGCGTCCTCCCGCTCCTCCGCGACGCTGCGGGCGGGAATGCCCTCCACATAGCTCTTGCGATAGAGCGCGAGCACGGCGGGGTCCTTGGCCGGAATGCGCTGCATGGCGACGCGCCAAGCGGCGTCGGAGGCGGCGATCAAATGGCGCGCCTTGTCGATCATGGCGAAGAAGCGCGCCAGCGGCGCGGGGCTTTTCGCGGCGAAGCCCTCGTCGAACACATAGCCGGTGACGACCGGCGCGCCCTTGGCGCCGAGCGCCGTTTCCACCTTGCGCAGATCGATGACGTGAGAGAGGCCGCGCGCCTCGAGATCGGCGGCGAAATTCCAGAATTCGAGCGCGGCGTCCAGCTCGCCCTCGGCGGCTTTCTCGGCGATGAGCGGCGGCGCGCCGTAAACGATGGTCGCCGATTTGGTGAGATCGACGCCCTGACGTTGCGCATAGGCGCGCAGCAGCAGCCAGCTCTTGTCGAGCGGGCCGCCGGCGACGCCGAGCTTCTTGCCGGCGAGATCGGCGACGCTCTTCACCGCTTTGTCGCGCGCCATCAACGCGCCTATGGCGGTGGAATGCGGATAGAAGGTGAGCTTGGCGCCGTCGGCGCGCTGGCGCGCCACCCACAGCCAGTCGGAGACCACGATATCGACGGAGCCGCTCTGAATGGCGATCTTGGCGGCGTCGGTATTGGCGAGCTCTGTGACCGCCAGCTCGAGCCCCGCCTCCTTGTCCAGGCCGAAGGCGGAAATGACGGCGAGCTCCCAAACGCCCGAGCCGGTCTTCTGCAGGCCGAGACGGAGCCGGTCGGCCGCGCGCGCCGGCGCGACGGCGAGAAGCGCGACCAGCGCCGCGAGCAGGAGCGTTTGGAAGATCGGTCGCAAGATGAATCCCGCCTCTGTGCAGGGCGATCGCGTGAACGACAAATCGGGCGCCTTCACCCTCCCCTTTACGGGGAGGGTCGGATGACGCAGCCATCCGGGGTGGGGTCGCACGGCAGAGACTCGGCGGAAACACCCCCACCCGATCGCCTTCGGCGCTCGACCTCCCCCCTCGTCGAGGGGGAGGTGGAAACGCCTCTTTAGGCGCCAATTCTCGTTCACCCCGCGCCTCTTTGATTATTTCTCACGAGGCAGGATAGCACAATTCCTGGAGCAGACGCGCAAAACGCCCGCGACGCTGCGTCGCTCACGCCGCCTTGCAGCGCCGCAGCCCCCGCCACGCCAGCACGGCGAGCAGCAGAGCCGGCAGCCCCACGCCGGCCGCGAGCGCGGAGGCGACGCCGGCCGAGGCGCTCGCCACATCCGCGCTCGCGGGGAAGCGCGGCAGAGCGGCGTAATCGGCCTGCGTCAACGACTGGCCCGCATGGGCGCGCGACCAGAAGAAATCGCGCCAACGCTTGTGGAAGTCGTCGAGCTGGGCGGAGAATTCCGCATAGCGGCGGTCGCCGGAGCCGGCGATATCGGCGACCGAGCGATACATCACCAGCGCCGGCGAGAGAAAGGACAGCTGGTCGGCGAGCGCGCGCTGGCGGGCGAGCTGCGCCTCGTGACGCGCCATCACCGCCTCGACCCGCGCATTGGCCGTCTCCAGCACGGCGAGGCGGCGAATGGTGCGCTCCTTGGCGTCGCCGAGCTTCATCTCTGCCGCCGCAGCGTCGGGATGCTCTTCGGCGTAACGGGCGAGCGCGGCGTCGCGCTCGCGATCGGCGTCGGTCGTGGCGGCGCGCGCGGCCAGCGTCATTTCCGAGCGCGAAGGCGCCGGATAGAGCGCGTCGGCGAGCGTGTTGACGGCGGCGGGCGCGATCATGGTGAGGCCTGCCCAGACGGCGATGAGCGCCAGCGCATTATAGGCGGAGCTTTTGCCGAAACTGTCGATGACGGCCGCGAGCAGCGCCCAAAAGGCGCCATAGGCGAAGATCGCCGCGATGAGCAGCGCGAAGGCGCCGGAGCCGAGCGGCTCGGCCCCGCGCAGAAGATAGACGCCGGCGCAGGTCGCCGCGATCATCGCCAATATCGGCAGGCCGGCTCGCGCCGCGAGCTTGCCGAGCAGAACGGCGGTCGGACTCTCCGCGCTGGCGAGGGTGAGGGCGAGCGTGCCCTTCTCGCGCTCGCCCGCCGAAAGATCGAAGCAGAGCGCGAGAATCGCCAGAGGAAAGACGAAGACCAGCACGAAGGCGAGATCGATCGAGCCGCTGGCGAGATGCGCCGGATTCTCGATCTCATCGGCGAAGAGGAAACTGTCCTTGGTCCCGCTCGTCACTTTGAGCGCGGCGGGGAAAAGATCACTCTGCCCTGTGGCGACGATCGCGAGCGGCGTCGGCTCCAGCGCCGCCACCGCCGCCGCAGAGCCGCCGCCGACGAAGACGGCGTTGCGCGGATCGCGAAAGGGCGGCGTCTCGCCCTTCACGCGGCCGGCGTCCAAATCGGCGAGCGTCTTGCGCAGCGAATCGAGACGCAGAGTCTCGTCGCGCCGCGCATCCTCGATCGCCGCTTTTTGCGCGGCGATGCGCTCGGCGCCGTCGAAAAAGGCGAGCGCGCTCATTGTCGCGATCGCCGCGAGCACGGCCCATGCCGCAGCATCGCGCCGCAGAAGCCGCCATTCGAACCGCCATGCGGCGAGAAACGCAGAGAATGTCATGGCGGGCCTCACAGGGGTCTGAGGCGTCGCGCGGCGAAGCCGGCGAGCGCTGCGGTCAGCACGGCCCAGAGCGCGAGCGCGACGAGATCGCCGCGCGCATGGGAGAGCGCGAAGGAAACGGCCGGCGCGGCGTAATCGAAGGAGGGAATGCGCTCCCACATGTCGCGTGAAGCGACATAGGCGGCGTCGCCATAGCGGGCGTTATGTATGAGGTCCTCGCTCGCCGCCGTCTGAATGCGACGCCGATGCGCCTCCGCCGCAGTGGCGAAATCATATTGGTGCCAGGAATCCGTTCCCGAGAAGCTCGTCGAGAAGGGCTGCATGGCGAGCGCGGGGAAGAGAAAGCCCGGCGCCGCGCGCAGCCTGTCCTGCGCGTCGAAGGCGGCCTGCAGCGCGCCGAAATGCTTGTCGAAAATGACGAAGCCGTTCTCGTCGTCCTTGCGCAGCGCGAGGCCGCGGAAATTGACCGGCAGATCCTCTATGCGCGAGACGCCATATTGCGCCAGCACGCCGTCGCGAAAGGCGACGAAGGCCGGATGAGATTCGTCATGGCCGAATGTCTTCTTCTTGTCCTCGGCGATGGCGTTGCGGAATTCGAGCGCCGTCGGCAGCATCGCGACGCGCTTGGCGACATCTGTCATCACGCGCGGCGCCAGAAAACAATTGGCGAGCCAGAAGGCGAGCAGGAGCACCAGCGCCGTGCGCGTGGATTTGGCGAAAGCCGACACGCCGAGCGCGAGAAAAACGAAGCCGGCGAGATAGAGGCCATAGCCGAAGGAGAGCGCCAAAAGACGCTCGAGCTGATCGACGACGGAGAAATCATGATCGGCGAGGAAGAGCGTCGCCAGCACGGCCGCGGCGAAAGCCGGAATGAGCAGGACCGAAAGAGCGCCGAGCGCGGCGAGCGCCTTGCCGGCGAGGATATCGACCGGCGAGGCGCCGAGGCTCATCAGCTGGCGCAATGTGCCGCGCTCGCGCTCGCCGGCGAAACCGGCGAAGCCGAGCAGCACGGCGACGAGCGGCATGATCGTCTGCAGCACGAAAGCGAAGGAGAGGCCCCCGAGCCGCGCGCCGACGCCGGCGTCGCGCGCCGCGCGAAATTGCGCCTCATTCTGCTTATGCGCCTCCAGCCAGACGGCCTCGCCGACATAGGCGTCGACGCCCGGATCGGCGAGCGCCAGCGGGCTCTGCGGCTTGAACGCGTATTGGCCGAAATGCGCGGCGGCGTGCGGGTTCTTCGCGCCTTGGCCAGTCCACAGCGCGCGATCGGTCGCGGCGGCGGCGGCGCGCTCGCGATCCAACCGCATATGCTGCGCGGCGCCGAAAGCGAGCGCGCCGAGCATCAGCAGGAAGACGAGGCCGAACAGCCAGGCGAGCCGGCTGTCGCGGCGCAGCTCCGTCCATTCCTTGAGGGCCACGGCGCGGGCGACGCGCCAACGGCCGGCGGGCGCCTGAGTCGCGGGCGCTTTCGCGACGACGATCTCGCTCATGCCGCCGCTCCTCTGAATTGCTCGAGATAGGCGCGCTCGAGGCCGAGATGATCGACGTCATCGGCGCCGAAAACGGAGACGAGCCGCCCCGCCTGCATCACGCCGATGCGCGTGCCGCATTGCTTGGCGAGGAAGAGGTCGTGCGTGACCATCAATATCGCCATGCCCTGCTTGCGCAGCTTCTCGACCAGAGCGGCGAATTCATTGGCGGCGAGCGGATCGAGGCCGGAGGTCGGCTCATCGAGCAGCAGCGCCTGCGCGCGCCGCGCCAGAGCGACGGCGACGCCGACCTTCTGCCGCATGCCCTTGGAATAGCCGGAGACGCGCCGGAAGGCCGCCTCCTCCGCGAGCCCGGCCTCGCCGAGCAGGGCGAGCAATTCCGCCCGCGCGAGGCGCCGGCCGCCGGAAATCTCGGTGAAATATTCGAGATTCTCGAGCCCGGTGAGCGCGCCATAGAGCATGACGGTCTCGGGGATATAGGCGAGACGACGCCGCGCCTCGAGCGGCTCGCGCGCCGAGTCGACGCCGCCGACGAGCGCCTGGCCGGAGGTCGGCGCGATGAAATTGAGGAAGAGATTGACAGTCGTCGTCTTGCCGGCGCCATTGGGGCCGAGCAGACAGAACGCCTCGCCGCCGGGAATATGCAGATTCAGCCGGTCGAGGGCGGGGCGATCCGCCTTGCCCTCATATCTCTTGGTCAGCTCGCGCGCTTCCAACATGCGAAATCGCCTCCCGACGCCGAGGGCTGTTTTCGCAGCTTTCCGCGCATAGCGTGGGAAGTCGTTTCGAAGCGCCCGTCCGACCCGGCATCACATCGGCGCGCGCTCGCACGATACGACAGCGCAGTCACGCCCGATCGGCAGTGCTGGCCTCTGTGCTGTCGTATGCAATTCGCGCGAGCTTTTCATGCTCGCGCCTTCCGTGTCAATGCGCATCGAGCGGACTAGCGCGATCAGAAAGTGAGCCACCGCTCGAAATCATTCATGTCGATGCAGAGCATCCCAGCGCGCCCCAGCGCCTCGCGTTCGAAAGGCGAGAAAATCGGCGCATACACCGCTTTTTCGATTCTCCAGTCGCGATAGGGCGCGCCGGTCTTCGTCGCCAAAAACCGCGAGACATGTTCCTCCAAGCTCGCGAGCGCTTGCGAGTCGTGCGCGCTGGCCGAACGCTTGCAGGAACCGAAACGGATACGACGATTGGCTTCGTCCAGCGCGATCATATCGATTTCGATGTCGCTGCCGTCGGCCTTGTTCCAATAGCCGGCGACGAGTTCTGTCAGCGGAAAATCGCCGACGCCTTTGCGGGAACATTCCTCGGTGATCTGGCGCACGAGCTTTTCGAAAGTGTAACCCTCGTGGGTTTGCAGAGAGACGTCGGCTTTGGCGACGGCCTCGTCGATCGGGCGAATTCGGGCGAGTCGCACATTGCGTTGAATTGCGGCGAGCCATGCGCTCAGAAAGTTATCTGTTATGACATAGCGGGCGTTTCGCTGCTTTTCGGACGAGAGGATTGGGTGGAGCTTTTCCACCATCCCGTATTTTTCATTGAGCACCTTCAGATAGCCGGCGAGCTGATTTTCCTGCGCGGGACCGGTGCGGTCATATTCCGCCCTCAACTGGCCATGCGACAACGGCCCGAGACGCGCCAGGAGAATCAGGACGGTGTCGTATCGCCCGCGCAGTTCTCGAAGAAACCAATTGTCGGCTTCATCCCTCAGCGGACTTGATCCCTCGAAAAACATGGTCCGAAGAGTCTCGGATCGATAGGAGGCTATCGACTTCAGCACGCCTTGATCGAAACAGTCACGGTAGAACTTGGGAACTCCTTCGAAGATCGACCACAGAAACAGGCGATGACGAGGATCGGTGATCCCATGAGCGCGAAACATCTCGAATAGGGTTTCGAAATCCCAATGGCCGATGTGCAAGCTGTCGGTGACACGGTTGAAGAGCGGAGAGGCGCGATCCTCGAGAATTGCCGTCATTTCTGTATGGATGGAGCCAAGTGTGAAGAGCCCCCCGCCAATGTCTGAACGCGAACGGGCGAAGTCGACTTCCGACTGCAAATATGACTGGAACTCGACCAGTGACGCCCGGTTGAAATATTGAAACTCGTCGAGCGCGATTATCCATCCCAACGCCCACGGGTCGCGCAACAATACGGCGATCGACTGAAAATCTTTGCAGACGCGCCGCGCATCGTCTTGCGGGGCTCCAACGTCTTCGATCGAATCCTCGAATGCTTGGATGACGCCGCGCGGGTCGCTATCGGGAACCTGCACATAGATGGCTTTGTCCGCGAGCCCCCGCCGCCGGATCGCCTCCTGAATCAGCGACGTCTTCCCGATCCGCCGCCGTCCGGAGATCGCGCAAAAGAAAAAGCGCCGGCGCGCCAAGATCTTATCGATCTCGGCGAGCTCGACACGCCTTCCGTAGAAGCCCCATTCCGCCATCGGCTCTCGCTAACATAAAAATTTTTATGTTAGCCTATATAGGGCCGATAGCGGCTTTTTGACAATGCGTTATCGCACGAGGCTCACTTCTTCCCCGCAGCCGCGATCACATCCTCGAGCGAGCGCAGGCCCGTGGTCGGGGCGTTGACCAGCACGGCCATATTGCCGGGGGCGTGCTCGTTCTTCCACATCTTCGTGTGCGCATGCGGGATCTTCGCCCAGGGGAAGACTTCCGACAGGCAGGGATCGACGCGGCGGTCCACGACGAAGCGATTGGCCGCGGCCGCCTGCTTCAGATGCGCGAAATGCGAACCCTGGATGCGCTTCTGACGCATCCACACATAGCGGGCGTCGAAGGTGAGGTTGAAGCCGGTCGTGCCGGCGCAGAACACCACCATGCCGCCGCGCTTCACCACCATGCAGGAGAGCGGGAAGGTCTGCTCACCCGGATGCTCGAAGACGATGTCGACGTCCTTCTTGCCGGTGATGTCCCAGATCGCCTTGCCGAAATTGCGGGCGGCCTTGGACCAGTCGTTGAACTCCGGCGTGTTGACGGTCGGCAGCTGGCCCCAGCAGCCCTTGAAGTCCTTGCGGTTGATGACGCCCTTGGCGCCGAGCGAGAGCACATAGTCGCGCTTGCTCTCGTCCGAGATCACGCCGATGGCGTTGGCGCCGGCCGCCGCGCAGAGCTGCACGCCGAACACGCCGAGACCGCCCGAGGCGCCCCAGATGAGGACATTGTCGCTGGGCTTCAGCCGGTGCGGCTCATGGCCAAACAGCATGCGATAGGCGGTGGCCAGCGTCAGCGTGTAGGAGGCCGACTCTTCCCAGGTGAGGTGCTTGGGGCGCTCCATGAGCTGGCGGTCCTGCACGCGGCAGAATTGGGCGAAGGAGCCGTCCGGCGTCTCATAGCCCCAAATGCGCTGCGAGGCGGAGAACATAGGATCGCCGCCGTTGCATTCCTCGTCGTCGCCATCGTCCTGGTTGCAGTGGACGACGACCTCGTCGCCGACCTTCCAGCGCTTCACCTTGGAGCCGACGGCCCAGACGATGCCGGCGGCGTCGGAGCCGGCGATGTGATAGGGGAGCTTGTGGACGTCGAGCACGGAGATCGGCTGGCCGAGCGCGGCCCAGACGCCATTGTAATTGACGCCCGCCGCCATCACCAGCACGAGCACGTCATGGCTGTCGAGCTCCCAGGTGGGAACCACCTCGAGCTGCATCGACTCCTCGGGCGGTCCGTGCCGCTCCTTGCGGACGACCCAGGCGTGCATCTTGGCGGGAACATGGCCGAGCGGCGGAATCTCGCCGATGTCGTAGAGGTCTTTCAGTTCGGTCAACGTCTGGCTCCTCGGGGAACTCTTATCGGGCCGGCGGCGGGGCCGAGGGCGCCATTGATATACGGCCCGCTTTCGCCTGAACAGAGGGATATTCGGCCGGGATGAAGGAGGGGGGCCGGCCGGCGATTTCGCCCGCTCACTCCACCGGCTTCCAATTCTCCGCGAAATAGCCTTCCGCATCCAGCGGGGCGACCTGCTTTCCCGGCCGCGCCTTTTTGCCCGCGCATTTCCATTCGTAGATCGTGTCATGGCCGGTCGCGGCCATGGGGATGAAGTCGGAACCCGGATTCTCGCGGCAATATTGCGCGGCGCCGGGCAGAGCGCGCGATCTGTTCGCCTTGAAGCAGGGGAGATTGGCGCCGGTCACGCAGGCGAGCGTCCGCCCGCCCGAGCAGCGGTAATAGGCTCCGCCAATGTCTCCAGAGAGGCCGAAAGCGCGGCGGATCGCCGGCGCGAGGGAGGCGGGAGCCGCGCGCGGGGCGGAACTCGCGCCCGATGCGCAGAGTGGCGCGGCGGCGGCAGGAGCGGCGAGCGTGAGAAGAGCGGAAATCAGAGCCGAGCGAAATGGAACAGACAGCGCCGTCATCGACCTTCTCCCTCGACGGGGCGCGTCCGGGACGGCGCCCTAATCCTCCATCTTCAGCGCAGCGATAAACGCCTCCTGCGGAATCTCCACGCGGCCGAACTGGCGCATCTTCTTTTTGCCTTCCTTCTGCTTCTCGAGCAGCTTGCGCTTGCGGGTGGCGTCGCCGCCGTAGCACTTGGCCGTCACATCCTTGCGGAAGGCGCGCACCGTCTCGCGGGCGATGATCTTGCCGCCGATCGCCGCCTGAATCGGCACTTGGAACATATGCGGCGGGATCAGCTCCTTGAGCTTCTCGCACATTTGCCGACCGCGCGAATCGGCGCGCGTGCGATGCACCAGCATCGACAGAGCGTCCACCGGCTCGGCGTTCACCAATATGCTCATCTTCACGAGATCGCCCACGCGATAATCGGTGATGTGATAGTCGAAGCTGGCGTAGCCCTTGGAGATCGACTTCAAGCGATCGTAGAAGTCGAACACCACTTCGTTGAGCGGCAGGTCATAGACCGCCATGGCGCGCTTGCCGACATAATTGAGATCGACCTGCACGCCGCGCCGATCCTGACAGAGCTTCAGCACCGCGCCGAGATAATCGTCCGGCGTCATGATCGTCGCGCGGATCCAGGGCTCGAGAATCTCGTCGATCTTCACCACATCCGGCATATCGGCCGGATTGTGCAGCTCGATCTCCTCGCCGTTGGTCAGCTTGATCTTATAGACGACCGAAGGCGCCGTCGCGATGAGATCGAGATCGAACTCGCGGCGCAGACGCTCCTGAATGATCTCGAGATGCAGCAGCCCCAAGAAGCCGCAGCGGAAGCCGAAGCCGAGCGCGGCGGAGGTCTCCATCTCATAGGAAAAGCTCGCGTCATTGAGGCGCAGCTTGCCGATGGCGGCGCGCAAATCCTCGAAATCGGCGGCGTCCACCGGGAAGAGGCCGCAGAACACCACCGGCTGCGCCGGCTTGAAGCCCGGCAGCGGCTCCGCGCATTGCTTTTTGTCTTCGGTGATGGTGTCGCCGACGCGCGTGTCGGCGACCTGCTTGATCTGCGCGGTGATGAAGCCGACCTCGCCCGGCCCGAGCGAGGCGACATCCTGCATCTTCGGCTTGAACACGCCGATCTTGTCGACCTCGTAATGGGCGTTGGTGCCCATCATGAGAATCTTCTGCCCCTTGCGCATGCGCCCGTCGATGACGCGCACCAGCACGACGACGCCGAGATAGGCGTCGTACCAAGAATCGACCAGCATCGCCTTGAGGGGCGCCTCATCGTCGCCCTGGGGCGGCGGCAGGCGGGTGACGATCGCCTCCAGCACATCGGGAATGCCGATGCCGGTCTTGGCGGAAATGAGCACGGCGTCGGCGGCGTCGAGGCCGATGACGTCCTCGATCTGTTGCCGGATGCGGTCGGGCTCCGCCGCCGGCAGATCGATCTTGTTCAGAACGGGCACGATCTCGTGACCGGCGTCGAGCGCCTGATAGACATTGGCGAGCGTCTGCGCCTCGACGCCCTGGCTGGCGTCGACGACGAGCAGCGAGCCTTCGCAGGCCTTCAGCGAGCGCGAGACCTCATAGGCGAAATCGACATGGCCGGGCGTGTCCATGAGGTTCAGGACGTAATCCTTGCCGTCCTGGGCCTTATAGTCGAGGCGCACCGTCTGCGCCTTGATGGTGATGCCGCGCTCGCGCTCGATATCCATCGAATCGAGCACCTGCTCGACCATATCGCGCGCGGCGACGGTCCCCGTCGCCTGGATCAGCCGGTCGGCGAGCGTCGACTTGCCGTGGTCGATATGCGCGACGATGGAGAAATTGCGGATATTGTCGATTTTGCGCGTCGTCATGCGGCGGGGATAGCAGCGCCGGGGTGGGAAGGGAAGCGGATTTGACAGGAGCGGGCGGGCTCTGCTCCTCTCGCGCCCCCGCTCCCCGAGACGTCAGGCGCCGCCATGATCCGGGTCCAATTCCGGCTTTTGCTTTCTCTCGCTCTTTCCATCCCTTCTTTTTCGGCCCTCGCCCAGAGCTTCGACTGCGCCAAGGCGACGACGGCGGTGGAGCGTCTCGTCTGCGCCGATCGCCGGCTCGGCGCGCTGGATGGCGAATTGGGCGCGGAGGTGAAGCGCAGCCTCGCGGCCGATCCGGCGCATCGGGCCGAAAAGCTCGGCGAGGCGCGCAAATGGCTCGGCGAGCGCGATCGCCTATGCGCCCTGCCGGCGGGGGAGCTTCGTGGAGAGGCGCGGGCGAAGGCGCTCGCCTGCCTCGCCGCCGCCTATGAGGCCCGGCTCGCCGCGCTGAAAGCGGCGCCCGCCGCGCCGGAGACCAGCGCGATCTGCCGCAAGCTCGCCGATCGTTACGCCGCCCTCCTCGCGAAGGACCCAGAGGCGCCCTACAAAGAATCCTTCTATGCCGAGAGCCCATTGCAGGTGCTCGCCGCCGCGCCGGACGCCGGCGTCATGGTCGCCGCGCCGGCGGCCAATATCGACGACGTCACGCGCGCCAAGCTCGCCGCCTGGGCGAAGGCGGAACCGCAGCCTTTCGTCTTTCCAGATACGCTCGCCGCCGAAATCGTCGCGCTGGGCGCCCATACGCGGCTCGTCATCGATCGGCTCCCCGGCGAGGCCTATTACGCCGCCGGCGTCACCGAGGGGACGATGCATTGCTATTCGGCGATCTATTTCAGCGTTTCCGGCGGCGCTGCGCGCAAAGCCGCGGAGCCGGACGGCGGCGAGGAGGGCTGCGGCGCTTCCCCCGACTTCGGCAAGCTCGATGGCGCTCCAGTCGCCTTTGAAGAGGGCCACGATTATTCGCCGTCGCTCTCCTCTTATGTCGCGGTCAAGCCCTGGCGCGCAGGTCGCTTCGGTCCGGCCTGCACGGCGCATTTCGAATTCGCGCCGAAATTCGCCGAGCATGCGACCTACAACCAATGGGAGGAGCATTGCGCCGGCGCCGATTGCGAGGCTTTGCGCAAAGAGGCGCTCTCCCTCGTCGAGGCGGCACAGAAGCAGCCGCTCGCCGCGCGTAAGGCGGCGCTCGCTCGGCTCTCGGCGACGCAGGCGGAGGAATTCGCGAAGATGGAAGAGGCGGCCGGCCCAGATTTCTCGGGCGAGCCCGACGATCCTGCGCAATATGGCGACGAAAATGGAAAGGCGCTGAGGCTTCCCTTCCTCCATGGCGGCCGGCTCTATCTCGCCGAGCTCGGTCATTTCACCATCGGCTGGCGGGTCTTTTCCGATTGGCGAGTCGCGTTGGAGCAGCTCGACAAGGGCAAGCTCGCAGAATCGTCGGTCTTCGCCATCGGCATGACCAAAGGCGCGCTGCGCGGCGCCTCGGCAAAATGAAAATGGCGCGCACATCGCAGGGACGCGCGCCATTTTGAATTCGAGGCGAAACGCTCAGCTCTGCTTCAAGCGGGTCTCGATCTCGCTCTTCGCCTTGGCGTAGAGCTCCAGCGCGCGGGGCTTGGCCCATTGATAGGCCTCGACCAGACGCGGCGCGAGCCAGCGCAGGAACTCGGCGCTCAGCCGGCCGGCCGTGGCCGCGCCCTCGACGATACGGTCGAACCAAGGCAGCGCCGCATGGCCCTCCGGGATTTTGGAGCGCGTCCAGGCGACGGCCAGCTTCAGCTTCTCCTGCGCATAATCGGCGAGCACGACGAGCGGATCGGGCGAGCCGGCGGCGGCGAGCCGGTCCTTCAAATGGGCGATCTCGGCGCTCGCCTGCGCGGCCAGCACGGCGGCTTTCTCCTTGGCGCCATGGGCGGCGGAGAGCTCGGCGCGCAGAGCGTCCAGCTCGGCGCTCAGCCGATCGCGATGCGCGACGACGCCCTCATGCTCGGCGATAGCGGCCGCGACGGCCTTCGCCTTCTCTTCCGCAGCGGCGGACAGCTCGGCGCGGGCGGTCTCCAGCTCCTTCGACAAGGCGCTCGCCTTGGTGATGAGCTCGATTTTGTCCTTGGCGTGACGATCGCGCTCGGCGGTCATCGCCTCGAGCTGCGCGTCCAGGCTCACGGCTTCGACGCCGTTCGACGCCTCCTCGGCGACGGGGGGCTGTTCGGACAGGTTCATCTCCTACCTCTCTTCGTGGCCTAGAGACGCATCCGGCGCGAAACATAGAGAATTTTGCCGATTCGGCAAAAGCCGAATCTGCCTCCCTACGCCCGCGCCCGCTCACGGCCGATCTCGTCGATCTGCCCGCGCCGAACCGCACCTAGGGTTCGGCGCAATGAGATCAACCGCTTGTGAAACTCACCTCGCTCGCTCCCGAATGCGAGGCCGATCGAGGTCCCGCCGCCGCGCGCTCAGCGCTCGGCGAAGAGGGGGCTGACGCCCTCCGTATCTATATAGACGACGCCGTCCTCGATCTTGACCGGATATTCGGCGAGCCGGCTTTCCTGGGGATGGATCGGATCGCCGGTGCGCAGATCCCACGTCCAATTATGGAGCGGGCAGGTCAGCACCTCGCCGTCGAAATCGGCCGTGTCCAGCGGCGCATTGGTGTGCGGACACACGCCCTGGAAGGCCTTGATCTCTCCGCCGAAGGCGAAGGCCAGGATAATGAAATGGGAATCTGCGATGACGAGCCGCATTTCCCCTTCGAAAACAGTGTCCTCCTTGCAGACCCTGGTGAACATGTCCTTGCTTCTCCGAATGCCCGCCGCAGCTTCGCGGCGGCCCGCGCAGGCCCAGCAAGAAAAGCGCCGACCCGCCCCGGCGCCGCGTTGATTTCGCCCGAAGGCGCGCCCATAGTCCCGCCCGTGAGCGCGAAAGAGCCGAAATTCTGCGTCGTCCAGACGACGATCGACAGCGAGGCGGGCGCTGAGCGCCTCGCCCGCGCCCTGCTCGCCGCCAAGCTCGCCGCCTGCGTTCAGATACTCCCCATCCACAGCTTCTACGTGTGGGAGGGCGAGACGCGCGCCGACGCCGAATTTCTGGTGCAGTCCAAAGCGCGCGCGCAGGATTATGACGCGCTCGCCGCCGCCATTCGCGCCGCGCATCCTTACGAGGTCCCGGAGATCATCCGCCTCGACATCGCCGCCGGCGATCCCGCCTATCTCGACTGGGCCGCGCGCGCCACCATGCGGGACGCCCCCTCCTCCTGAGCGGCGGGAAACGCCCAGCCCCACGCAAGCCTCGCTCGGCAAAGATCGTCGCGCCGGCCGCGGCCGCGCCGCCGCGCCGCCGCCGGCAGGAGAGAGCATGCGCGCGGAGCGGAGCCAGTCATGACGTCGGTCTACTCGTCGCTGACGACAGCGCAGATCGCCCGTCTGCCGACGACCATCATGCGCCAGCTCGACACCTCGGACATAGAGGCGCTCGACACGACGCAGATCGCCGTGCTGACGGCGACGCAGCTCAATAATCTCTCGACCACCAATCTTCAGGCGCTGGTGACGACGCAGGTCGCCTCTCTGTCCAAGGCGGCGTTGATCGGGCTCGATCTGTCGCAGTTTTCGGCGCTCGCCTCCAGCGATTTCGATTCCTTCACCACGACGCAGCTTTCCGCGCTCACCAGCACGGAGCTCAACGCGCTCGACACCAGCGAGCTCGGCAGCCTGAGCACGACGCGGCTGCAGGCGCTGACCGCCGCGCAGATCGCCGCGCTCTCGACGACCGAGGTCTCGCGCCTCACCACGACGCAGATCGCCAGCCTCTCCTCGACGCAGGTGCGCGGCCTCACCGCCACGCAGCTCGATGCGCTCAGCCTCGATCAGATCATCGCGCTGCAGGTGAGCAATCTGAGCGCGGCGCAGGCGCGCACGCTGAACGGAACCGAGCTCGGCGCGCTCACCACGACGCAGCTCGCCTCGCTGTCCTCGACGCAGATCGGCTCGCTGACGACCACGGCTTTCGACAGCCTCTCGCAGACGGCGGTGCAGAATTTGACGGCGACGCAGCTCGCCGGCGTCGCCGCGACGCAAATCGCGGCGCTGACGACTGCCGATCTCGGCGAGTTCGCCACGACGCAGCTCTCGGCGCTGACGCTCACGCAGACGCGCGCCCTCACCACGACGCAGCTGGCGGCGATGACCTCGACCGAGATTCAATCGCTCACTGTCGCCAATCTCTCCAATGCGCAGATCGCCGGGATGAACGCGACCGGCGTCGGCAATCTCTCCGACGCGCAGGTGGCGGCGCTGGTCCCGACGCAGATCGCCGCTCTCTCCACGACGACGCTCAACGGACTCACCACGACGCGGCTCGGCGCGCTCACCACGACGCAATTTGCCGGCCTCTCCGCCGCGCAGATCGCCGGCCTCTCCGATACGACGCTCGCCAATCTGACGGAGACGCGCCTCGTCGCGCTGACGACGACGCAGGCGCGCGGGCTGACGGCGACGCAGCTCGCCGATCTTTCGACGACGGGGCTGCAATCGCTCGACGTCACCGAGCTCGCCGCCGCGCAATTTGCGGCGATCGACGCGACCACATTCTCCGATCTCTCCACCACGCAATTCGCCGCGCTGTCCTCGACGCAGATTCGCGCGCTGACGACGACGCTGCTGAACGTGCTGTCCGCGACGATGATCGCGAGCCTGACGACGACGCAGGTCGATTGGCTGACCGCCGGGCAGATCGCCGGACTGACGACGACGCAGATCGGCAATCTGACGACGACGCAGACTTCCGCGCTCGCCGCCACGCAGGCGCGCAGCCTGACGACGACGCAGCTCGTCGCCATGA
Source organism: Methylosinus sp. R-45379 (assembly GCF_001644125.1). Taxonomy (NCBI): domain Bacteria; kingdom Pseudomonadati; phylum Pseudomonadota; class Alphaproteobacteria; order Hyphomicrobiales; family Methylocystaceae; genus Methylosinus; species Methylosinus sp. R-45379. The sequence goes on along the minus strand of NZ_LUUM01000309.1, from coordinate 149,551 downwards.
CGACGACGGCGATCCAGTCGCTCGCCATCGGCAATCTCACTGCTGCGCAGATCGCCGCGCTCGTCACCAGCAACGACGGCGGATTGAGCGTCACGCAGGTCGGCGCGCTCGCTTCGACGCAAATGTCGGCGCTCTCCACCACATTCCTCAATCTGCTGACCACGACGGAGCTGCAGAGCCTCACCACCACGCAGGCCGCGGCGCTCACCTCGGCGCAGATCGGCGGACTTTCGGCCGACGCAATCGACAGGCTGACGACCGCGCAGCTCGCAGCGCTCACCTCGACGCAGGCGCGCGGGCTGACGACGACGCAGCTCGACGATATGACGACGGCGCAGATCCAATCGCTGACCATATCGCAGCTCTCGGCGGTACAGATCGCCGGTCTCGGCTCCGCCGCCTTCGGCAATCTCTCCACGAGCCAGCTCTCCAACCTCACCTCGGCGCAGATCGCTGGGCTGACGACGACGCAATTCGACGCTTTCAGCTCCACGCAGATCGCCGGCTTCACCACCACTCAGCTCGCCGGCCTCACCGCGACCGAGGTCAATTCGCTGGAGACGACGCAGATCGCCGCGCTGAGCGTGACGCAGATCGCCGCAATGCCGACGCGCGCCTTCGCCGGCCTCGCCGACACGCAGGTCGCCGCGCTGACGACGACGCAGCTCGCCGCTTTCGCCACGACGCAGATCGCCGCGCTCACCTCCACCGCCGCCACGGGGCTGACCAGCGCGCAGATCGCTTCGCTCGCCACGACGCAAATCTCCGCTCTGACGGCGGCGCAGACGCGCGCTCTCGCCGATTGGCAGATCGCGACGCTGAGCACGACGCAGCTCGGCGCCTTGACCACGACCGAGGCCGCCGCGCTCACCTCGACGCAGCTCGCCTCGCTGTCTCTGACGCAGATCGACACGCTGACCACGACGCAGGTGGCGGCGCTCTCGGCCGTGTCGATCGGCGGATTCTGGCAGAGCCAAATCGCCGAGCTGTCGACAACGCAGGTCACGGCGCTCACCTCGACGCAGGTCAAGGCGCTCGCCGACACGCAGGTCGGCGCGCTCTCGGCCGCGCAGCTCGGCGCGCTCACCTCGACGCAAGTCGCCGCGCTTTCGACGAGCGGCTTCGGCGCCCTCACCTCCACCGCCGTCGCCGCTCTCACCACGACGCAGATCGGCGCGATCGGCGCGCTGCTGACGGCCGCGCTGTCGGATGCGCAGATTGCGGCGCTGAGCGCGACGCAGATCGCCGCTCTCTCGGTCGCGGCCATGTCCGGCCTCGGCGCGGCGCAGGTCGCCGCCATGACGATGACGCAGCTCGCGACGCTCGCCACCACGCAGATCGCCGCGCTGGCGACGACCGCCGTGGCCTCGCTGTCGACGGCCAATGTCGCCATGCTGACGACGACGCAGGTCGCAGCGCTCACCTCGACGCAGATGCGCGCCATGTCGGATGCGCAGATCGCCGCTTTCTCCATCGCGCAGCTCGCCGCATTGCAGAAGGCGCAGCTCGCCGCGCTTTCGACGACCGGCGTCGGCGGATTATCGACCAGCGACATATCCTCTCTCACCACCACGCAGCTCGGCGCGCTGACCACGGCGCAGATGAGCGTGCTGGTCGACACGCAGCTCGCCGCTCTCACCGCGACGCAGATCGCCGCGCTGGCCGCGACGCAGATCGCGGGCCTTTCGGCGGATGCGGTCGCCAGCCTTTCCACCAGCGTCGTCTCCGCGCTCGCCACCACGCAGCTGCGCGGCTTCACCGCGCGTCAGCTCGGCGCGCTGACGCTCGGCCAATTGGGCGCGCTCACCACGACGCAGCTCGTCGCGATGACGACGACCGAGCTCGCCGGCCTCACCGACATTCAAGCGGCGGCGCTGTCGACGACGCAGCTCGGCGCACTCGCCGGCACGCAGATCGCCGCGCTCACCACCACCGCCGTCGCCGCACTGACGACCACCGAGGTCGCCGCGCTCAGCACGACGCAGATCGGCGCCCTCACATCGACTCAGGCCGGCGCGCTCTCCGCAACGCAGATCGCCGCCTTCGGCCTCGATCAGCTCGCGCGGCTGACCTCGACTCAGCTCTCCGGCCTGTCGACCGCGACGATCGCCGGCCTCACGCTCACCGAGCTGCAGGCGTTGACGACGACGCAGCTGCGCGGCCTCACCGCGGCGCTGATCGGCGCGCTGACGACCAGCGAGCTCGCCGCGCTGGCGACGACGCAGATCGCCGCTCTGACGACGCAAGAGCTGCAAGGCCTGACGCAGACACAGGCGGCGGCGCTCGCCGCGACGCAATTCGACGCGCTCGCCGCCACGCAGATCGCGGCGCTCTCCACTTCGGCGATCGGCGGGCTGACGACGACGCAGGTGCAAGCGCTGAATGCGACGCAATTCGGCGCGCTGGCGGCGACGCAGATTTCCGCGCTGAGCAGCGCGCAGCTCGCCGCGCTGACCACGACGCAAGTGGGCGCGCTCACCGCGACGCAGGCGCGCGGGCTGACCTCCACCGAAGTCTCGCAGCTCGACGCCACCAGGATCGGCGCGCTCTCGACCACGGCGATCAAATATCTCACCAGCACGGCGATCGGCGGCCTCACCGCCACGCAGATCGGCCTGCTGACGACGACGCAGCTCGCCAGCGTCGCCTCGACGCAGATCGCCGCTTTGTCCAGCACCGCCATCGCCGGGCTCAGCAGCGACGAGATCGGCGCGTTGACGACGACGCAGTTCCGCAGCTTCTCCTCCACGGGCGTGGCGGCGCTGACGACGACGCAGGTGCAGGCGCTCACCACGGCGCAGATCGGCCTGTTGACCAGCACGCAGATCGGCGGCCTCGCCGCGACGCAAGTGGCGGCGCTCACCGCGACGCAGCTCGGCCTGCTGGCCGCTTCGCAGATCGCCGCGCTGGCGACGACGGGCGTCGGCGGATTGACGCAGACGCAGGTCGGCGCGCTCACTGCCACGCAATTCTCCGCGCTGACCGCCGCGCAGATCGCCGCTCTGTCGACGAGCGGCGTCGGCGGGCTGACGACGACGGAGCTCGGCGCGCTCACCACGACGCAATTGCAGAGCTTTACCTCCACCGAGATCGGCGCGCTCTCGACCACGCAGCTCGCCACGCTCACCACGTCGCAGCTGAAGACTCTCACCGCGCAGGAAATCTACGGGCTGACCTCGGCGCAGGTCGCCGCGCTCGGCACGGATCGGCTGACGGCCTTGAGCGCGGCGCAAATCTCCTATCTCTCGACGACCGGCGTCGCTGGACTCAGCCAAACGCAGATCGCCGCCCTCGCCGACACGCAATCGGCCGCGCTCTCGGCCGATCAGATCGCCGCTCTCTCGCCCACCGCCGTCGCCGGGCTCAGCACGACGGAAATCGCCTCGCTGAGCTCCACGCAATTCGCCAGCCTCTCGGCCTCCGCCATAGCGGCACTGACCTCGTCGCAATTCTCGAGCCTCACCTCGACGCTGATCGCTCTCCTCTCTGCGACCGAGCTCGGCGGCCTCACCGCGACGCAGGCGGCCTCGCTCACCACGACGCAGCTCTCCGCATTGAGCGAGACGCAGATCGGCGCCGTCTCCTCGGACGGAATCTCCGGGCTCTCGGCGACGCAGATCGCCGATCTGACGACGACGCAATTTTCCGGCTTCCGATCCACGCAATTCGCGGCGCTGACGACGGCGCAGATGCAGGCGGTGACGACGACGGAGATCGCGGCGCTGACCAACGCCCAGCTCGGCGGCCTGCTGCGCCCGCAATTGCGCGCGCTGACGACGACGCAGGTCGGCGCGCTCACCACATCGCAGATTTCGGCGCTGGCGACGACGCAGGTCGTCAATCTCACCACCACCGAGATCGGCGCGCTCTCGTCCACGCAATTCAACGCGCTGACCTCGACGCAGATCGGCGCGCTCACCACGCAGCAGCTCGCCAATCTCGACGGCCCGGTCATCGCCTCCTTCAACGCGCTCCAGCTCACCGGCCTCACCACGACGCAGGTGGCCGCGCTGACCACATCCGCCATAGCGGCGTTGACGACGACGGAGCTGCTGGCGCTCAACGGCAATCAGATCGCCGCCTTCACCGCGACGCAGATCGCCGGCATGACCACGCAGCAGCAGGCGGCGCTGGCGCTGGCGGTCTCGTGATTTCACATTCGACCGGGAGGCGCCCCGATTCGCGCCTGACGCAAAAGGGAGCCCGCCGCGGGCAATGACCGACGAATTGAACGAGCCATTGGGCTTGAACGAGCCGCTGGAGCCACGCCCGGCGCGCCCTCGCGGCAAGCGGACGAAAAGCGTCGTCGCCGCATTGCTGCTCTGCGGAGCCGGCGGCGCCGCGCTTCTCCTGTCCTTGCGCGATCCGCAGGCGGGCCAGCCCGTCGCCGTCGCGCGCATCGAAATGGTCGAGCCGCCGCCGGCGCCGGCGAGCGTTCCCATGGAGCGCGCGTCGGTCACGGAAACGGACAAGCGCGCCGATGAGATCGCCGATATCGAAAAGCGCTCGGGCGTCAAGGTCACGCGCGTCGGCGGCGGCGAGCTTCCCGGCGCGCTCATCATAAGGCTCGACGAGCAGCATACGGCGCTCGCGCCGGCGCCGGACAAGCGCCTGGTGGAGAAAGGCCGCAGCGGCCCGCTGCCCAAGATCGGCGCCGATGGCGCGAAGCCGATGGAAGTCTACGCCCGCCCTGCGACGATCAGCGCGCGTCTGCCCGCTGGCGCGCCGCGCATCGCGCTCGTCGTCGGCGGCGTCGGCCTCAATGCGCAGCTCACGGCGAGCGCCATCGACGAATTGCCCGGCGCCGTCACGCTGGCGCTCGCGCCCTATGGCGCCGATCCGGAGAGCGTCGCCGCCAAGGCGCGCGACCGCGGCCATGAGATTTTGCTGCAGGCTCCGATGGAGCCTTATGATTATCCGCGCGAAAATCCCGGGCCGCATACGCTGCTGACGACGCGCGGCGCCGGGCTCGAGGATCTGCACTGGCTGATGAGCCGATTTTCGGGCTATATCGGCATGGTGAATTATCTCGGCGCGCAATTCACCGCCGACGAGACCGCGCTGACGCCCACGCTCACCGACATAGCCGGGCGCGGGCTGCTCTTTCTCGACGACGGCACCTCGCCGCGCTCGCTCGTTGCGACCCTCGCGCCGCGTCTCGCCTTGTCGGCGGCGCGGGCGGATGTGGCGATCGACGCCGGCGCCTCGGGCGAGGCGATGGAGAAGGCGCTGACGCAGATCGAGGCGCTCGCGCGCCGCAATGGTCAGGCGATCGTCACAGCCGGCGCGCTGCCGCAGACGATGACGCGCCTCGCACGTTTCGCGCGCGAGCTCGAGCGCAAGGGAATTGCGCTCGTGCCGCTGAGCGCGCTGGCGTCGCGGATCGAGGACAAAGAGGCGAGAGCCGGAAAGTGGAAATGAGCGAGCTGGCCTACAGACCCTGCGTCGGCGTCATGCTGATCAACGCCAAAGGCCTCGTCTTCCTCGGCCGGCGCCTCTCCAAGCGCGCCGATCCGCAGGTGATCGAGCATGAATGGCAAATGCCGCAAGGCGGCATAGACGCAGGCGAGGAGCCGCTCGCCGCCGCGCTGCGCGAATTGCACGAGGAGACCAATGTGACCAGCGTCTCCGTGCTCGCCGAGGCGCAGGATTGGTACAGCTACGATCTGCCGCCCGAGGCCTCGAAGCGCTGGAAAGGCAAATATCGCGGCCAGACGCAGAAATGGTTCGCTTTCCGCTTCGAGGGCGAGGAGGCGGAGATCGACATAGAGCGCCCCTGCGACGGCCAGCACGAGCCGGAATTCGACGCCTGGCGCTGGGAGCGGGCGGCGCTATTGCCGCAGCTGATCGTGCCTTTCAAGCGCGACGTCTATGAGCGCGTGGTTCGCGATTTCGCTCATCTCTCGGGAGACTGAGGCGCCGTCGTCGCGCCGAATATGGGCTCGAAGGCGCGGCGCAAAGCCGCGTCCACCGCCGCCATATCGGAGACCTTGCCGAGATCGGCGAGGCTCGTCACGCCAAGATGCGCCTGCCGCACGCCGCAAGGCGCTATGCCGGAAAAATGCGTGAGATCCGGCGCGACATTGAGCGCCAATCCGTGGAACGTCGTCCAGCGCCGCACGCGCACGCCGATCGCCGCGATCTTGTCCTCGGCCGGCTCGCCGAAAAGGCCCGCGGGCTTGTCCGGCCGGCGCGTCCATACGCCGACGCGATCCTCTCGCCGCTCGCCGGCGACGCCGAGCGAAGCGAGCGTTTCGATGAGCCAGGCCTCGAGCCCGGCCACATAGGCGCGCAGATCGCGCTTTCGCCGCGTGAGGTCCAGCATCACATAGGCGACCCGCTGTCCCGGCCCGTGATAGGTGAACTGCCCGCCCCGCCCGGTGCGATGCACGGGAAAGCGCGCATCGAGCAGATCGGCCTCCTTGGCCGAGGTTCCGGCGGTGTAGACGGGCGGATGCTCGAGCAGAAGGACGCGCTCGGGAGCGGCGCCATCGGCGATGCGTTCGACCAGCGATTCCATCTCGGCGACGGCGGCTTCATAAGGCGTGAGACCGGGAGCCACGACCCATTCTACCGGCGGCGAGCCGGGCCGGGGAAGCAGCGAAAGGGCGCAATCGTCGCGCAGCAATGGAGCGGTCATGAGAGGGAATGTATCGCGTCGCGCCGCGGCGCTCCAGCGGCGCGCGCGTCACGCTATCTGAACGATTCTATTTTTTCACCGCCGCATCGATCCGCCGCGGCAGAGGAAATTCCGCGCTTTCATACAAGCCGCGGATCGCCGCGCCCGTATAGGTCGCCTCGGCCACCTCGAGCGAGCAGGTTCCGAGCAAAGCGGCGGGCATATCCTCGACAGCATAGCGAATCGCCTCCGCGGCCTGGGCGAAACGCCGGAATTCGACGGAGTTCTGATAGGATCGCGACCGCTTGGCGAGCGTCTTGGATGAGAAAAGGCCGGCTTCCATGCCGTAATCGAATGCGCTCATCGCTCTTCTCCCTGTCGTCCGCGCTTTTCGGCGCGAAAATCGATCACGACGCCGCCGCGCAGCCGTGTGGACGAGACGACGCGAGCGACGCGCACAACCCTCCGAAGCGAGAAATTACCAGGCGAATTCCATTCCCGCTTCCGTCACGACACGTTCGAGACCGTCCCGGTCTCCTTTGATGACATATTGGAATCCGGCGCCGCTGTCGGGCAGCAGGCGCATGATCCGGAATGTCTCTTTTTCCGTTCGCGCGCCTAGGCGATGATAGATTTGCGCGCCGAGACGAAACTTATGCGTCGGCGCTTCTTTGCGAAGCCGCTGATAGCGGGAGAGCTCATTCGAATGCGCGCTCACAATGTCGGCCCTTTCGGATGGAGTGCGACGCGCCGATCCGCGAAGGAACGACGCGCCTCCACCGGGGGAGAAGACCCCGCGCTCGCCGCCGGTACATCCGCGGTCGGCGCGCAGGGCCTGATCGCTAAGGTCAGTCGACCTTCAGCTGATCCGCCGATGATTTGCCGCTGCGCCGGTCGACGACGATCTCATAGGAGAGCTTCTGGCCCTCGGCGAGGCCGTTAAGGCCCGCGCGCTCGACAGCGCTGATATGAACGAAGACGTCGGCTCCGCCGGACTCCGGCTGAATGAAGCCGAAACCCTTTTGCGCATTGAACCATTTCACGATGCCGGTCTGCATGACTTGTCCTTTCGAAGAACAGGGGGGATTGAGGCGTTCGCGACATGCGACGCCTCGCTTGATCGATGTTCTGGAGAGGAAGTCATAATGCCCGGGGCGCCGTTAGGCGCGAAGCAGGAGTCGACCGGCCGAAAACTCGATAGAACGTATGTGGGGCATTCGGGCGGATAATACAAGCGTGGCCGGCGAGAATTCGCGAAGCTCTCGCCTCGCGCGACCTTGCGCTCCCCGGCCCGCCCGCTATAGACCGCGCCATCGCCTCTCCCATTTAGTTGTCTCATGTCCGTGCTCGCCGTCTATCTCCGCGTCCTCGCGCAGCTGAAGCCCGAGAAACGTCTCGCGACGCTCCTCGTCGTCGCCAATCTCGCCGTGGCCATTGCGCAATTCGCCGAGCCCATGCTGTTCGGCCGCGTCATAGACGTGCTCACGCGCGCGCAGGCGGCGGGCGTCAAGCTCGCCTGGGGCGATCTCGTGCCGCTGCTGGCGGCCTGGGCCGGCTTCGGCCTCTTCTCCATCGCCGCGTCTGTGCTGGTCGCGCTGCACGCCGATCGTCTCGCGCATCGGAGCCGGCTCGCGGTGATGGCCGCCTATTTCGAGCATGTGCTCGATCTGCCGTCGAGCTTTCACGCCGGCGCGCATTCCGGCCGGCTGCTGAAGGTGATGCTGGAGGGCGCCTCGGGAATGGCGGGGCTGTGGCTCTCCTTCTTCCGCGAGAATTGCGCCTCCTTCGTCGCGCTCTTCGTGCTGCTGCCGGCGACGCTCTTCGTCAATTGGCGGCTCGCTCTGCCGCTCATCGTGCTCGTCATCGTCTTCGGCGCGCTCACCTCTTTCGTCCTGCGCCGCACAGAGCAATTGCAGAGCAAGGTGGAGCGTCACCATTCCTCGCTCGCCGAGCACGCCTCCGACGCGCTGGGCAATGTCGCCGTGGTGCAGAGCTTCACGCGCGTGCAGAGCGAGACCAATGCGCTTCGCCGCATCATCGACGAATTGCTCGCCGCGCAAATTCCCGTGCTCTCCTGGTGGGCGCTGGCGGCGGTAGCGAGCCGCGCCTCGGCGACACTCACTCTGCTCGTCATTTTTCTGCTCGGCGCCTGGCTGCATTTGCAGGGCCTCGCCTCCATCGGCGAGATCGTCGCCTTCATGAGCTTCGCGACCATGCTGATCGGCCGGCTCGAGCAAATGGTCGGCTTTTTGAACGTGCTGTTTCTGCTCGCACCCAAGATCGCCGAATTCTTCGCCATTCTCGACACGCGCCCGACGGTCGCCGATCGCGAGGATGCGCGCGATCTCGGCCGGCTCGCGGGCGCCGTCGCTTTCGAGAATGTGAGCTTTTCTTATGGCGGCGAACGTCTCGCGCTGCGCGACGTCTCCTTCTCGGCGCGGCAGGGCGAGACCATTGCGCTCGTCGGCGCGACGGGCTCGGGCAAATCGACGACGCTCGGCCTCTTGCATCGCGTCTTCGATCCCGCGCAGGGCCGGGTGACGATCGACGGAATCGACATTCGCGACATGACGCTGACCTCGCTCCGCCGCAACATAGGCGTCGTGTTTCAGGAGCCTATGCTGTTCGCCCGCTCGATCGAGGAGAATCTGCGCGTCGGCAAGCCGGACGCCAGCGAGGAGGAGATCGCCCGCGCGGTGGAGCTGGCGCAGGCGCGCGATCTCGTCGCGCGCCAGAGCGAGGGGCTTTCGACGCTGGTCGGCGAGCGCGGCCGCACGCTCTCTGGCGGCGAGCGCCAGCGCCTCTCCATCGCGCGCGCGCTGCTGAAGGACCCGCCGATCATGATTTTCGACGAGGCGACCAGCGCGCTGGACGCGACCACAGAGCGTCAGTTGCAAAAAGCGCTGGAGGCGGCGACCGCCGGCCGCACCACTTTCATCATCGCCCATCGCCTGGCGACGGTGCGCCATGCGGACCGCATATTGGTGCTGGATCGCGGCGAGATCGTCGAGAGTGGGACCTTCGACGGACTGGTGGCGAAAGGCGGCCTGTTCGCCGAGCTCGCCAAGGCGCAGTTCATCACCACCGGGGCGTGACCCCTCTCCGCGAGACCCAGAGCGGCGGTTGCGCATTCGGCGGCTCCGACGCTTAAGCGATTGTTTCCTATAGGGGCAGAACCGCGCCATGCGCTCTGGCTCTCGCTCGTCGTCGCGCCTATCCTCAATGAAACGGCGCGAGCGATCCATGCTGACCAAATACCTGCAACGCTTTTCGCGGCGTTCGGACGAGCTTCCGGACGCTGCATTGATCGAGCTCGTGGATGTCGTCTACAGGGCTCTTCCTCCCATCGCCATCATGGGCGTCACCATGGTCGGCATCGGCGCCCTGCTGACAATCCGGACAGGCGACGGCCTGCTTTTGCTCGTGACCCTCGCCGGCGCGATCGTCTCCGCCGCTCGCATCGCTCTCATGCTGCTCTATCGCCGCCGGCGGGCCGCCGCGCGCCCCACGGCGAGCGAAGCCAGGCAATGGGACCAGCGCTACGCCGTCGGCAGCTTCGCCTTCGCCGCCTTGCTCGGCGCGCTCGACGCGCGGGCGCTCACGGTGGAGGCCGCCGTGTCCGACCTCATATTGAGCCCGATGCTGGTCACGACGCTGATCCTCGCCTATGGGGCGGGCGTCGTCACCCGCCTGTCCGCCCGCCCGCAGATCTGCTGGGGGAGCGTGGCTCTGGCGACCATACCGACAGTCGCGGGTTTCGGCATGCGCGCGATCGCCGCAGACGGCTGGTACGCGCAGACGGTCTTCGCCACTCAGGCGGTCGTCGTCGGCGTTTTCGCTCTGGCCGGCCTCGGGCTGGTCGAGGATTTCTATGACACGGTGCGACAGCAGATCATCGCGAAGCTGGATCTCGCGGCGCTGGCCGGCAGAGACCATCTGACAGGCCTCGCCAATCGCATTCTCCTGCAAGAGAAGCTGGAAGAGGCCGGCGCGCGCATCGAGCAGGCCGGCGGCCTGTTCGCGCTCCATTATCTCGATCTCGACCGCTTCAAAGAGGTCAATGACAGTTTCGGCCATATCACGGGAGACGCCCTCCTCCGGGCCGTCGCCGAACGGCTGACGCAAACCGTGCGCCAGGGAGACACTGTCGCTCGCCTCGGAGGCGACGAATTCGTCGTCATCCAGCTCGGGATCCAGCTCTCCGACGAGGCGGAGCTTCTGGCGCGCCGCATCGTCCAGGCGGTCGGCGCGCCTTACGATCTCCTCGGAGGGACAATTCAGATCGGCGTCAGCATCGGCGTCGCCTTGGCTCCGCGAGACGGAGCCGGGCTCGAGCAGCTCGTGTCCTGCGCCGACGCCGCCCTCTACCGAATGAAGCGCAAGGGACGCGGCGGCGGCTTTTGGGCAGAGGAGGACGCGCCTCTCGCCAGGAACGTCGCCTGACCGAAGCCAACCGGGATGCGGGGGCGAAACCGCGCATTCCCACAACATATCGCGCCCTATTTCTTGCCTTCCCCGCTATTTTGTGGCGCTCTGGCGCGCATGAAATTCCAGCGGCTCCGACTTCTCGGCTTCAAGAGCTTCTGCGAGGCCACAGATTTTCTGATCGAGCCGGGCCTGACCGGCGTCGTCGGGCCGAATGGCTGCGGCAAGTCCAATCTCGTCGAGGCCCTGCGCTGGGTCATGGGCGAGAGTTCCTACAAAAACATGCGCGGCTCGGGGATGGACGACGTCATCTTCTCCGGCGGCGGCTCGCGCCCGGCCCGCAATGTCGCGGAAGTCGGCCTCGTGCTGGACAATAGCTCCCGCACCGCCCCGGCTGCCTTCAACGACGCCGAGACTTTGGAAGTCACCCGCCGCATCGAGCGCGAGGCGGGCTCTACCTATAGGATCAATGGCCGCGAGGTGCGCGCCAAAGATGTGCAGCTGCTCTTCGCCGACGCCGCCACCGGCGCGCGCTCGCCGGCGCTGGTGCGCCAGGGGCAGATCGGCGAGATCATCTCGGCCAAGCCGCAGGCGCGCCGCCGCATTTTGGAGGACGCCGCCGGCGTCGCCGGCCTCCACTCCCGCCGTCACGAGGCCGAGCTGCGGCTGACCGCGGCCGCCGATAATCTCACCCGCCTCGAGGATGTGTTGAAGCAGGTCGACGGCCAGACCGAGAGCCTGCGCCGCCAGGCGCGGCAGGCGCAGCGCTATCGCGCCGTGGCGGCGGAAATCCGCAAGAATGAGGCGCTCGCCGCCTATATCGCGCATCGCCAGGCGAGCGAGCAGCTGAAGCTCGCCGAGCGCAAGCTGGAAGAGGATTTGAAGCTCGTCGAGGAGCGCACGCTGCAGCAGGCAGAGGCCGCGCGATTGCAGGCCATCGCCGCCTTCGAGCTGCCCAAGCTCCGCGACAAGGAGGCCGAGGCCGGCGCCGCGCTGCATCGGCTGATCATGGCCCGCGACGCGCTGGACGGCGAGGAGAAGCGCGCCAAGGAGCGCATCGCCGAGCTGACCCGCCACGCCGAGCAATTCGCCCGCGACGTCGAGCGCGAGCGCGCGCTGATCGACGACGCCGCCGAGGTGACGCAGCGGCTCGAGGACGAACGCGGCGAGCTCGCCGAGCAGGACGCCATCGGCGCCGAGCGCGAAGCGGAAGCGCGGGAGCGTCTCGCCGAGATAGAGGAGGCGCTGGCCCGCACCGAGGCCGAACTCTCCGAGGCGCAGCAATCGCTGGCCGGCGTCAACGCCCAGCGCGGAGCGCTGGAGGCGGCGCTGCGCGAGGAGACGCAGCGCGTCTCGCGTTTCGAGGCCGAGCTGACCCGCGTCGAGACGGAATTCGCGCTGATCGCCGGCCAGGGCGGCGCGGCGGAGGAGGTGGAGCGCCTCGCCGAATCGCTCGAAATGGCGAGCGAGCAGGCGCGCGAAGCCGACGAGACCGCTCTGATGGCCGAAGAGGCGGCGATCGAGGCGCGCGAGGCGGAGAGCCTATCGCGCCAGCCGCTGGCCGAGGCCGAGAAGCGCGCCGGACGTCTCGAGACCGAGGCGCGCACGCTGGAAAAGCTGCTCGAATCGGGCGGCGGCGATCTCTGGGCGCCGATCGTGGAGAGCGTCAGCGTCGAGAAGGGCTATGAGACCGCGCTCGGCGCCGCGCTCGGCGACGATCTCGACGCCTCCATCGAGACCTCCGCCCCGGCCCATTGGGCGCTCACCTCCGGCGCCGGCGATCCCTCGCTGCCGCCGGGCGTGCGCACGCTCGCCGAGATGGTGCAGGCTCCGCCGGCGCTGGCGCGGCGCCTCGCGCAGATCGGCGTCGTGCTGCGCAGCGAGGGCGCAGCATTGCGCTCCATGCTGAAGCCTGGCCAGCGCCTCGTCTCCAAGGAAGGCGACCTCTGGCGCTGGGACGGATTCACCCAGGCCGCCGAGGCGCCGACGCCGGCCGCCCGCCGTTTGGCCGAGAAGAATCGCCTCGCCGATCTGCGCCTCGAGGCCGCAGCCGCCCGCGAGGCCGCCGACGCGCTCGCCGACGAGGCGCAGACGGCGCAGGAGCAGGCGCGCGCTGCCGCCCTTGCCGAGAGCGCCGCCCGCGAGGGTCAGCGCCGCGCCCGCGCCGCGCTGGAAGAAGCGCGCGAGCGCCATGTCGTGGCGGAGCGCCGCCTGGGCCAGATCGCGCAGCGCCTGTCGGCGCTCGAGGAGGCCAAGGCGCAAATCCTCGCCAATCGCGACGAGGCGGCGATGAAGCGCGAGGGCGCCGCGCGTGCGCTGGACGCGCTGGACGAGCCAGCCTCGCTCGCCGGCGCGGTGGAGCATGTGCGTTCCCGCGCCGCCGCCGAGCGCGCTCAGGCCGGCGAGGCGCGCGCCGCGCTCACCTCGCTGCGCCATCAGGCCGAGACGCGCGCCGCGCGCAAATCGGCGATCCTGCGCGAGAACGCCTCCTGGATGGAGCGGCGCGACCGCGCGCAGGACCGCATATCGGAATTGGAGCGCCGCCTCGAGGATTCGCGTGACGAGCAGGAGCGGCTGATCGATTCGCCGGAGACCTTCCTGCTCCAGCGCCGCAATCTTCTCTCGGCGATCGAGGAGGCCGAGGCCGCCCGCCGCGCCGCCGCCGATGCGCGCACGACCGGCGAGACGGCGCAGGCGGAATCCGATCGCGCCGCCCGCATGGCGCTGGAGGCGATGAGCGCCGCGCGCGAGGAGAAAGCCCGCAGCGAGGCGCAGCTCGAGGCCGCGCGCCGCCGCTCGGCCGATGTGGAGCACGCCATCGCCATGGAATTGGAGAGCGAGGAGCATACGCTCGCCGAGCTCGCCGGCGTCACCGGAGAGGAGACGCAGCTGCCCGCCATTCCCGACATAGAGCGCAAGCTGGAAGGGCTGAAGGCGGATCGCGAAAGATTGGGCGCGGTGAACCTGCGCGCCGAGGAGGAGCTCGGCGAGATCGAGACGCAGCGCGACAAGATGATGGCCGAGCGCGAAGACCTCGCCGAGGCGATCAAGAAATTGCGCGGCGCCATCGCCAGCCTCAACAAGGAAGGCCGCGAGCGCCTGCTCGTCGCCTTCGAGCAGGTGAACGCGCATTTCAAGGAGCTGTTCAGCCTGCTGTTCGGCGGCGGCACGGCGGAATTGCAGCTCATAGAGAGCGACGATCCGCTGGAGGCCGGCCTCGACATTCTCGCCCGCCCGCCCGGCAAGAAGCCGCAGACGATGACGCTGCTCTCCGGCGGCGAGCAAGCGCTGACCGCAATGTCGCTGATCTTCGCGGTCTTCCTCACCAATCCGTCGCCGATCTGCGTGCTCGACGAGGTGGACGCGCCGCTCGACGATTACAATGTCGAGCGCTTCTGCGCTCTGCTCGAGGATATGCGCAAGAAGACCGACACGCGCTTCGTCGCCATCACGCACAACCCGATCACAATGGCGCGCATGGATCGCCTGTTCGGCGTGACGCAGGCGGAGCGCGGCATTTCGCAGCTCGTCTCCGTCGATCTCGAGCAGGCCGAGAGATACGCGCAGGCGGTCTGAGGCCGCGCCGTCGCGCTCACGGAATGAACGACGGTTTTCCTCGCGTCATTCCGCCGCCTCCTCGCGCGCCGTCTCGACGAGGCGCTTCAAATCGGAGAGGCCCTGCTCGAATGCGCCGCCGACCATCTTCTCCGGCTTCATGACGAGGCTGAACAGCTTGCCGAGGAAGGGCTGTCGGCCCTTCATGTCCCAGGTGACGAGCGAGCCGTCCTCCTGCGGCGCAATGGTGAATTCGACGCGATTCTCGCATCTCATCGGTCGATCCATGCGCAAGGCGACGACCACTTTCGACGGCGCGACGGATTCGACGATCTCGACACGTCCGGCGCCGAGCGTGGCGTCGCCCTCGAAATCGCAGGCCGCGCCGACGCCGCGCTCCGGGCCGGCATAGGAGAGCTTCACGCTCTTGTCCTTCACGAAAGGACTCCATTCATTGGTGGCGCGCGGATCGTCGACGAGCGGGAAAACGCGCTCCGGCGGCGCGGCGACGAAGATGGAGCGCGCAATGTGGCAGACGTCCGGCTGGCGCGCCGCCAGCACGAGAATGACGGCGATGATGAGGGCGACGCCAGCGCCGATAATTTCCAACATGTCCAACCTCGTGAAGGGGCGGAGCGGCGCCCGCTTCCACGCGGGCGCCGCGCGCCGTCATTGCGGCACGACCACCATCCAGGGAACGCCGAAGCGATCGGTGAGTATGCCGAAAGCGGGTGAGAAGAAGGTCTTGGTCAAGCGCATCTGCGTCTCGCCGCCATCGGCGAGCGCCGCGAAGACGCGTTCGGCCTCCTCGGGAGTCTTGGCGCCGTAGGAGAGCGAGAAGCCTTTGAAGCCGCCGCTCTCGGCGCCGTCGCCATCCGAGCCGAAGACGACGGCGTCGCCGATCTGCAGCGCCATATGCATCACCTTGGCGTTCCAGCCCGGCGGCATCATGTCCGCCGGCGGCGCCAGAGGCGAATCCTTGTAGCGCATCAGCATCTGAACCTGCGCCCCGAGCGCTTTCTCATAAAAGGCCGCGGCTTCCTCGGCGCGGCCATCGAAGATGAGATAGGGTTGAATTGTCATCACATGTCTCCCCGCGAGCGCCGCGGAAGGGCGCTCGTTTCGTGGGGGAGATCATGTCCGCGCGAGGCGTTTCGTCAACAGGCGCGAATCGTCCAGCGCTCTCGTCGCCGTTATTTTGGGACGACTATCATCCACAGCACGCCGAAGCGATCGACCGCCATGCCGAAGCTCGTCGCGAAAAAGGTCTCGCCCAAGGGCATGCGCGCTTCGCCGCCGTCGAGGAGCGCGGCATAGAAGCCTTCTGCCTGCGCTGCGTTCTTCGCCTCGAGCGAGACGGCGAAGCCCTCGAAGTGAGCGGCGTCTGTGCCGCAGCCATCCGATAGGAAAATTTCCGAATCGCCGATCCGAAGGCAGGAATGCATGATCTTCGCGCCCCAATCGGGCGCGAGCGCTCCGGGCGGCGGCGGCTCGGGACTCTCGTCGAAGCGCAGCAGGAAATTCACCTCGGCGCCGAGCGCCTTTTGGTAGAAGGCGATGGCTTCATCGGCGCGGCCGGAGAAGAAGAGATAAGGCTTCATCGTCATCGAATGCTCCTTTGCTTTTAAAAGATTGTGGAGGCGGGTCAGCCCTGGACGAGATAGCTCTCCAGCTCATCGAATGTTCCGGCCCAGCCATTGCTCAGCGCCTCGAGCGCGCCGGCGAAGGTCGCGATCTCTTCGGCGCTCGCCTCGAAGGGCCGCGCGACGAGCGTCAGCTCGCCGGCGCCGTCCTTTTCGGTGAAAACATAAGTCGTCTCGACCTTCAGCGGCCAGGTCTCGCTCAGCGGATGCCGTGCGAGCCCGCGATTCGCGTCGGAGAAGGAGGCGATGAGCGTGATGCGCGTCGGCGCCTCGATCTCGCGATATTCGAAGAGCCCCCACATGGGGCCGCCGTCCGGCGCCCGCAGGCCATAGTGATAGGAGCCGCCCGGACGGAAATCCATTTCCGAGGCGATCACCGGAACGCCCTTCGGCCCGAACCATTGCGCCATTCGCTCGGGCTCGGTGAGGGCCTTCCACAGAAGGTCGCGCGGAACAGCGAAGCGGCGCGACGTGGAGAAGACAGGACCGGCCGATTCCTCGACGAAATCGCCGAGGCGATCGAGATTTTCGGCGAGGCCGATCGCGACGCCATATTCACGCTCGGCGCGATCGCGCTCGACGAGCGTCGGGAAGCGCATCCGCCAGTCGATGCGCGTCTTCTCGCCTTCTTGCGAGAAGGAGATGGTCGTCTCCTTTCTCACAGGATCCGCGTCGTCGTCGCCCGGATGGACATAGGCGATGCGCTCGGGCCGCTGTATCTCGCGAAAGACGATCTTGTTCTCGTAATCGCGCCCGTCCGGGCCGTGCATGACGAAGCGCCAGACGCCGCCCGGCGCGAATTCGAAAGCTTGCGTCGTGAGCGAAAAACCCTTCGGCCCGAACCAGCGCGCCAGTCGATCGGGCGCGGCGAAAGCGTCGAAAACAAGCGCGCGCGGCGCATCGAAGAGGCGCGTCCCGGAAATCTCGGGTGCGTCCGGTGGAACCGAAATTCGTAAGTCGTCGGACATGACGCCTCCTCAATGATCGCTTGTCGCCAGCTCGCGCGCGAGCTCGGCGAGATAGTCGAATGCGCCGGTCCAGCCATGCTGGTGCGAGGCGGCGGATTCGGCCGTGGCGAGGCCGCTCTGCACGAAGATCATCTCGGTCTTGCCGCCCTGCTCCGTGAGCTCCACCTCGATCGTCGTCAGCGCTTTCGGCTCGAGATGATTGCGCTCCCATTCATGGGTCAGCACGAGCCGCGCCGGCGCCTCGATCTCGAGATATTCGCCATGATGGATGAACTCCTCGCCCTCCGGCGAGCGCATTCCGGCGCGCCATTTGCCGCCGATGCGCAGATCATTCTCGACAAACAGCACGTTGAATGTCGCGGGGCAGAGCCAGCGCATCATATGCTGCGGCTCCGTCCAGCATTTGAAAACGAGCGCGCGCGGCGCCTCGAATGTGCGCAGCAGAATGAGCCGATGCGGCGCATCCGCTTCGCCGGTCTGGCGCGCGAGGCCCTCGAGAATTCCAGCCCAGCCGGCGCGGATGGCGAAGGATTTGGCGAGCGCTTCCGTCGTCATATGATGCGTCAGCGTCAACAGGCTGCCGGCGCCGTCCGGGCGAATGTCGATCTCGATCCGCGTGGATGGGCCTTCGCGCTGCAATCCCAGAGTGAAGACGAGACGGCTCGGGCGTTCGATCTCGATATATTCGCCGAAATGCGTCGCGAGACTCTCGCCGCGCTGCTCATGGATGGCGAAACCGCCGCCGATGCGCGCGTCGATCTCGACATGAGCGGATTGTCCCGAGGGCGTGCGGAACAGCCAGCTTTCGACGGCTTTGGGATCGAGCCATGCGTCGAAGAGGACCGCCGGCGGCGCGGCGAAGCGCCGCGTGATCGTGAGCGGCGGGATGGCGTCGTCAATTCTTTGGAGCATCGGGGTCGCCCTTCTGCAATTCGGCGAGATAGGCGTCGAGCCGATCGAAGCTCTCCTCCCAGAAACGCCGATAGGTCTCGAGCCAATCGGAAACTTCGCGCAGCCGCGCCGCGTCCAGCTTGCAGGGACGCGATTGCGCAGCGCGGCCGCGGGTGATGAGGCCGGCCTGCTCAAGCACTTTCAGATGTTTCGAGACCGCAGGCTGGCTGATGGAAAAAGGCGCTGCGAGCTCGCCGACCGAGGCTTCACCCTGCGCGAGCCGGGCGAGGATCGCGCGGCGCGTAGGGTCCGCGAGTGCGGCGAAGGTGGCGCTGAGGGGGTCCGGCATCTATTACCTGTTAGATATTTAACTTATTAGTTATATAACTGACTCGGAAATAGACTGTCAAGCTTCCCGCTTCGAAAAGGCGCGGCTCCGTTTGGGATTTCACGGCGGCCGGCGCTGCATGGCGCGCGGCGCGCAGACGATCGATCGTCTCCCCGCTCAGCTCTTGCGAAGGATCTTGTCGAGCGCCTTCCCGCGCGCCAGCTCGTCGATCAATTTGTCCAAATATCTTATTTCCCGCATGATCGGCTCCGCGATTTCCTCGACTCGAACGCCGCAGACGACGCCCTTGATGGAGGCGCGCAATGGATTGAGCTCTGGAGCGAGCGCAAAAAATGTCTCGAAGTCGGTCTGCTCGTCCAGCCGAGACTGAAGCCCCGCTCGATCATAGCCGGTCAGCCAAGAGATGATCTGATCGACCTCCTCCTTCGTGCGTCCCTTCTTCTCGGCTTTTGCGACATAGAGAGGATAGACGCTCGCAAAGCTCGTCGTATAAATTCGGTGTTTCGTCATGGGTTTGGTCTCCGAAAATCATCGACGGCGCGCGGCGCGACGGCCATTCGCCGCCCGCCCCGAGCCTTGCCTCTGAAATTGCGCTCGCCTATAAGCCGCAGCAGCGCGTCGGCATCCGACA
This sequence comes from Methylosinus sp. R-45379, assembly GCF_001644125.1. NCBI lineage: Bacteria > Pseudomonadati > Pseudomonadota > Alphaproteobacteria > Hyphomicrobiales > Methylocystaceae > Methylosinus > Methylosinus sp. R-45379. The sequence goes on along the minus strand of NZ_LUUM01000309.1, from coordinate 130,470 downwards.
CCCCTGGAGGCGAAAGGCGCGCTTTCTCTTTGAAAAAAGGACACCGAAATGGCCGAGATCAAGAAGCTCGCGGCCACGGTGCGCAGCGGGACAGGCAAGGGGGCCGCCCGCAGCGTTCGCCGTGAGGGCCGTATACCAGGAGTCATCTATGGCGGCGGCGAGGCGCCGACGCCGCTGTCGCTCGACAAGAAAGAGCTGACCAAGCTCATCTACGCCGGGCATTTCCTCACGACGATCTTCGAGCTCGACATCGACGGCAAGCCCGAGCGCGTCATTCCGCGCGACTATCAGCTCGATGTGGTCAAGGACTTCCCGCTGCATGTCGACTTCCTGCGGCTGAAGGCGGGCTCGCGCCTGCGCGTCGACGTTCCGGTGCATTTCATCAATCATGAAGCGGCGCCCGGCATCAAGCGCGGCGGCTCGCTCAACATCGTCTTCCACGCGATCGAGATGTGGGTGCCGGCCGACAATATTCCGGACGCCATCACCGGCGATCTCACCGGCCTCGACTTCAACGATTCGCTGCAGATCTCGGCTTTCACCCTGCCGGCGAACTGCAAGCCGACCAATCCCGACAAGAACTTCACGGTGGCGTCGATCGCGCCGCCGGTCGTCTCGGCCGAGGAGATCGCGGCCGCTGCGGCCGCCGCCGCGGCTCCGGCCAAGGGCAAGGGCGGCAAGGCGGCCCCGGCGGCCAAGGCCGCTCCGGCCGCCAAGGCTCCCGAGAAAAAGAAATAAAGGAGACGGGCGATCGGCGCTGGCCGCCGATCGCCCTCCTTCGGCTCGGAGCCCATAGGCCATGCTGCTCTTCGTCGGCCTCGGCAATCCCGGCCGCGAATATGCCGGGAACAGGCACAATATCGGCTTCATGGCGGTCGAGAAGATCGCCGACGCCCATGGCTTCTCTGCGTCGCGCGCGCGCTTTCAGGGCCTCGTCCGCGAGGGGACGATCGCCGGCGAGCGCGTGCTCGCGCTGCTGCCGCAGACCTATATGAACGAATCCGGTCGCTCGGTCGGCGAGGCGCTGCGCTTTCACAAGATCGCGCTGTCGGATGTCGTCGTCTTTCATGACGAGCTCGATCTCGCCCCCGCCAAATGCCGCGTGAAGATCGGCGGCGGCGCGGCCGGGCACAATGGCCTGCGCTCCATCGGGGCCCATATCGGGCAGGATTTCAAGCGCATGCGGCTCGGCATCGGCCATCCGGGCGACAAGGCGCGCGTGCATTCGTACGTTTTGGGCGATTTCGCCAAGAGCGAGGAGCCCTGGGTGAAGGCGCTCTGCGGCGCGCTGGCCGACAATGCCGCGCTGATCGTCAAGGGCGACGACCCCGGCCTGCAGAACAAGATTCATCTCGCCATGGACGCCGCCGGCTTCGCCGCGCCCAAGCGCGTGGGCGAGGCGTGATCGCGCGCGCGGCCTTCGCCCTCGCGCTGCTCTGCGCGAGCATGGCCCTCGCCGCGGAGGAAAAGCCGGCCCAGGCCTATGGCGAGGATCATCCCGCCTGCCTCGAATGGACCGACGGCTGCCTCGTCTGCGCCCGCCTCGAGGATGGCTCGGCCGGCTGCTCCATGGTGGGCGCGGCTTGCCTGCCGGCCGCCGTCTCCTGCCTGAAGAGCAAATGAAGCCCGGGCTCGGCGGCTGAATTTCAGGTGAACGCCGCATTCAAAACGGGTTCAGCGCGAGCACGGCATGATGCGCAAGTCGATCGGGGAAATGTCCCCGTCCAAGGAGACAGCCATCATGAAGACCAACGCCATTCTCGCCATCGCCCTTTTCGCTTCCGCTCCGGCTTTCGCCCAGACCGCGACCGTCCCCGGCGCGAAGCCCCCGGCCGGCCCCGCCGCCGCCGCGACCACCGCGACTGCGCCGGTCAAGCAGGTCGTCGCCGTCTCCGCGCCGCTCGACATCAATTCCGCGACGGTGGAGCAGCTCTCCGGCGTGAAGGGCCTCACCCACACTCTGGCCGAGGCGATCGTGAAGGGCCGGCCCTATAAGGCCACGGACGAGCTGGTGAAGAACCGCATTCTCACCGATGCGCTGTTCGCCCAGGTCAAGGACGGGCTCACCGTCAAGGACGGCCAGGCCGTCAAGCACAACTGATCCGAGGCCGGCCGCTCCTCCCCGTAGGCCGCTCGCGAAACGCCCGTCGATCCTCGGCGGGCGTTTTCGCGCGTTTTAAAAAAAAACAATACGTAAATTCAATTTGTTACAGCGCTCGCGCGGATGCGGCGCGTCCGCATGCGCTCAATCTGCGCGAGAAAGTCGGGGAGATCGGCGCCGCTTTGCCCCGCAGCCCCTTTCCGCATCGGCCCTTAATGCGTATATTGTGAGCTGCCGACCTTCGGGACGGCTATGGCGATAAACGAACTCCGTAATAAACCTATCGGACCCGGGGGCGGTACCCGGCGCCTCCACCAGAGGCCGTCACGCGAGACATGCATGTTTGGCGCGGCGGCTTGTGGCGGGGGCGAAATAGGATCGACGAGGGCGTAAAGGGTGCTTTTTCGCTCGGCATGATACCGCCGTTATCGGGTCAAACCTTATAGTTGCCAACGACAACTATGCTCCGGTGGCCGTCGCTGCGTAATGCAGTGAAGGTACTGGGATTCAAGCCCTAGGGGGTAGCACTTCTAGGCGGGGCTCGGAGGCGCCTGGCAACAGAAGCCTCCACTTTCGTCCCGACGGGGCAGAGCGAACAGGGGTTCTCGGCGAGCGTCATGTCCACCGACCTCATCAGATACGATCTTCTCGTCCAGGACGCGCTTCGCGGCGTTATGCGCAAGGTTCTCGCCGATGCATCGGCCGCGGGCCGGTTGCCGGGCGACCATCATTTCACCATCAGCTTTCGCACCAAGGCGCCGGGGGTCCGAATCTCCAAGCGCCTCGCGGAGCAATGGCCGCAGGAGATGACCATCATCCTGCAGCATCAATATTCTAATCTCATCGTCGATGAGCGCGGCTTCTCGGTGGGCCTGTCCTTCCGCAGCATTCCCGAGCAGCTCTATGTGCCCTTCGAGGCGGTGACGGTCTTCTCCGATCCGTCTGTCGATTTCGGCCTCAAATGGGAGGTCGACGAGCTCGCCCCCGCCCGCGAGGAAGAGGAGCCGGCCCGTTTCCCGACGCGGCCGCAGCCCGCCGCCGGCGAGACGACGCCTGTCCGGCCCGGCCCGCGCCCCGCCCGCAGCGAGAAGCGCCCCGATTCCGCGCCGCCCGCGACAGAGGAGAGCGGCGGCGAGGCCGCCAAGATCGTCTCCATCGACGCCTTCCGCAAGAAGACCTGATCGCTATGGGCGAGATCGTCAATCTGCGACGCGCCCGCAAGGTCAGGGACAAGCGCTCCAAGGAGACGGAAGCGGAAGCCAATCGCATAGCGCATGGCCGCACGAAAGCCGAGCGAGAGCTCGGTGAAGCGACGGCCCGCCTCGAGACGGAAAAGCTCGACGCGCATCGGCTAGAGGCGCCGCAATCCGAGCCGGAGTGACAAAAGCGAGCCTGAAGGCTCGCGATCCAATGTGCGGCCTGGACCGCGAGCCTTCAGGCTCGCTCCTTCAGGCGAACAGCCATTGCTTGAGCGAGAAGCCCGAGCTCAGCGCTTTCCGATAATTCTCATAGAGCGCCAAATGACCGGTCGCGGGCTTGGGCAGCTCGCTCTTCTTCAGCTTGCGGAAGAAGGGGCCGAGAATATCCTCGAAATTCTGCGTGGTGTAGCGCCCGCCATAACGGTCCGAGACGCGCTCGGCGACATTGGCGAAGAGCAGGATCAGCGCCTTGAACAGCGCCGGATTGGCGATATTCGCCTCGGCGCCATGATAGCGCAGCCCGTTGAGGCAGGCGCGCAGATAGGCGTTGAGCACCTGATAGACATCCTCCGCCGAGGCGTCGACGAAAGCGCCATCGATGGATTTCAGCGCGGCGTTGAAGGTCACGCGCGAGATCTTGCCTTTGCGCCGCTCTGAGGGGCTCAGCAGGCCGGAGAGCACGCTCTTCTCGTCATTAGAGAAGAGGTCGAAGACATTGTGCAGCAGCGCCTCGGCCTCGGTCTCCGATTCGGAGAGACGGCGAATGTCCAGCAGCAGCTCCGGCGGCACCGGACGCTGCTTGGTGTTGATATCCATGAACAGCTGACATTCCTGCGATCGCGTCAGCCTATTGTAGACGACGACCGGCACTTTCACGCTCTTGGCCGCCAGATTGAAGCCATAGACGCGATGCTGCCCGTCGATGATGAGGAAGGAGCGCGGGTCCTTGCGGAAGGTCAGCTCGCCGCTCTTGCGGTCGAATTGCAGTTGCGCGCGCGGCTGCGCGGAGAGAATGATCGCGCTCGGCACGCTGCCGAAGCCGCTGTCGATATAATCGGCGATCTCGCGCGCGCGTTTTTTGTCGAGCAGGCGCTGAAAGCCGTCGATCGGATTGTCGAGCCGCGCCTCCACCGTGCAAGTGGCGGCCAGCAGATCGCTCGGCAAAACCAGCGTGTAGAAACGATGCTTGCCCTGGGTGACGAGCAGCGCCGGCGCGGCGGCGAAGCCGGCGCCCGTCCGCCGCGGCGCATCCGACGTCTCGTCCGGCTCGCCGGGAAGCGCGGCTTCGAGCGCAGGCTCGACCTCGCTCGGCTCGGCATGATCGGAAGGCGGCGCGTCGATCGGATTTTCCATGTTCAGATCCTTCGGGAAAGCGCGCCGGAAGGGCCGGCGAATCGTCGCATTGAACCGAATCGAACACGTAACCGGCCGAATCCTAGCGGCGAGGCGGCAAAGAACAAGGCGAATCGCAATCGGGTCGACAAAAAAACCGGCCCCTTTCGGAGCCGGCTTGTTTTTCTTTCAGCTTTGCGCGCCGCTCAATATTTGGCGAGCACGGGCTGCAGCAGGCCGCCGCCGAAGCGATAGGTGACGCCCGCCGAGACGACGATCGGGTTGATCGGCAGCGACACTTTGACCGGAACGAAGATCGGGCCGAGCGCCGCCGCCCCCGGCACGAAAGCGACGGCCGTCGCGTGAACCATCGGATGAATGCCGATATATTTGACGTCGACGTTCACGCCCCAATGCTCGTTGAACATATAGTCGAAGCCGGCTTGGCCGACCACGCCCCAAGAGGGAGCGACAGTCGCCCATTGGAAGGTGGCGAGCGCTCCGGGCAGGCCGAGACCGGCCAGCGTCGAGCCCGCCGCGAAGGGGATGCCCCAGACATCGTTGTTGACGCGCGTGCCCCAGAAGGCCGTGAAATTCGCGCCGACGCCGAGATAGGGCTGGAACTGGCCGAAATTGGTGAAGTGATACTGCGCCATCAGGGACGGCGGGAACACCCAGGAGCGCGCGAAGTCGCTGGCGATGGTGCCCGTGCCCTGAATGTGATGCGGCGCGACGCAGCAGATCGCCTCGATCGCCCAGTTCTTGGTCAGGTAATAGGCGACGTCGAGCATGGGAACGATCGACGTCGAGGTGTTGGTGCTGGCGCCGGAGATCACGCCATTCGCGCCGGTGAGGCCCGAGAGGCGGCCGATGGAGCCGAGCGCCGGATGGGCGATGCCCTGATCATAGACAGTGCCATGGCCGTCCAGCGGAATGACGCTGCCGACCTTCAGGCGAACCTGGAAGGGCTGATAGCTGTCGACGAAGGCCGGCGGCGGCGGCTCCTTGAGCGACGAAAGGCCGTCGGCGCGCGAGACGAGGCCGGGCGCGAAGGGGTCGAAGTGCCAGTTGAGGCCGACGCGGACATTGTGGAAACGGGTCGGCGAATTCTGCGTCGCGGCGAAGACAGGCGTCGTCGCGCCGAGGATCGCCGCCGTGCCGCCGTTTAGAGAGACGGAATTGGCGTTGGTCGAGCCGAGATCGACATAGAGATATTCCGCCTTGACCGACCAATTCGGGATGGGCGACCATTCGACGCCGCCGCCCGCCGTCCAGCCGGTGCGCGTGTCGTCGGAATAGCCATGGCCGACTGCGGCTCCGGCGAAACCGGCGCCCACGGCGGCGAAATTATCCGCGAAGCCGACATTGTGGATCACCTGGCCATAGGCGAAGCCGCCCGTGCCATAGATCATCAGATTGGGAATGGACGGAAGCACGAAGCCGACGCGGCCGCGTACAGTGCCGAACCAGTCGACGCCCTTGGTCGAATCGGCGCTCTGCAGATGCGCGCCATTGCCGTCGAAGACGCCGACCGCCGATTTCGCCTTGCTCTCCACGTCTGTGGCCTGAATATCGGCCTCGAGGCCGAGAACTAGCCAGGGGTTGACCTGATGATTATAGCCGACCTGTCCGCCGCCGATGACGCCGTGCAAATCCTGCGAGGCGCCCCAGGCGGAGCCCAGCGGCGTGACCGGCGCGAGCGAGCCCGCCGAAATATAGCCGAGACCACCCGTCTCCCGGCTGGAATCGCCGAAGCCATAGCCGATGTTGATGCCGCCGTAGAGGCCGGTCCAGCTGAAAGCCGGGGGAGGAGGCGGCAACGGCGCGCTCTTCATCGAAGGAAGATCGGCCGCCTGAACCGTAGCGCTCGCTGCGGTCAACACGGATGCGGCGAGCGCGCCGCGCAAAACACTTCTCATCAGGCTCCCCCGTCGATTGATCTTAGGACGGCGCGCAAGGCGGCCGTCCGAGTCGGCGCTCAAATTGCTCCGATTTTCGACAGGAGGACTTGATCTAGATCAAGGACTGCCTCGTCTCACAATTCTTTCTCTACAGCTGTGACTCTTTGGCAACAGCTCGCGACAGTTGCCATTGCGCGGCGATCCTATTAATCGGGGGGCGAACCGCCGGATTCTGCGGCCTTTCTGGGGCGAAACGGCAGAATAGCGGGAGATTCGTCGGCGCCGCCCGCTCGGAAAGCTCGGTCGCGGCTGCGACAATTCGACTTACCCGAAACACGAGCCGAAGTCCGCGGCGAGGCCGCGTCCGGCGGGGGAGACACAATGCTCGAAGCGGCCTTGGCGCATGGGCTGAAGACAGAGGAATATGAGCGCATCGTCGCGCTGATCGGCCGCGCGCCGAGCCTCACCGAGCTCGGAATATTCTCGGCCATGTGGAACGAGCATTGTTCCTACAAGTCTTCGCGCATTCATCTGCGCAAGCTGCCCACCAAAGCGCCCTGGGTCATCAAAGGGCCGGGCGAGAACGCCGGCGTCATCGACATTGGCGGGGGCGACGCCTGCGTCTTCAAGATGGAGAGCCATAACCACCCGTCCTTCATCGAGCCTTATCAAGGCGCGGCGACGGGCGTGGGCGGCATATTGCGCGATGTCTTCACAATGGGCGCGCGGCCGATCGCCTGTTTGAATCTCCTGCGCTTCGGCAAGCCGGCGCATCCAAAGACGCGGCGGCTGGTCGCCGGAGTGGTCGCCGGCGTCGGCGGCTATGGCAATTCCTTCGGCGTGCCGACGGTCGGCGGCTCGACCGAATTCGACGAATCCTATGACGGCAATATTCTCGTCAACGCCATGGCGGTCGGCCTCGCCCGCACGGATTCGATTTTCTATTCGGCGGCGGCCGGCGTCGGCAATCCGATCGTCTATCTCGGCTCCAAGACCGGCCGCGACGGCATTCACGGCGCCAGCATGGCCTCCGCCTCCTTCGAGGCCGACGCCGAGGAGAAACGTCCGACCGTGCAGGTCGGCGACCCCTTCTCGGAAAAGCTTCTGCTCGAAGCCTGTCTCGAGCTGATGGCCTCGGGCGCCGTCATCGCGATCCAGGACATGGGCGCGGCCGGCCTCACTTCTTCAGCCGTGGAAATGGGCGCCAAGGGCAATCTCGGCATAGAACTCGATCTCGACGCCCTGCCCTGCCGCGAAGAAGGCATGACCGCCTATGAGATGATGCTCTCGGAGAGCCAGGAGCGCATGCTCATGGTGCTGAAGCCCGAGCAGGAGAAAGAGGCCGAGGCCATTTTCGTGAAATGGGGCCTCGATTTCGCGATCATCGGCAAGACCACCGATAATCTGCGTTTCGTGGTCAAGCATAAGGGCGTCGTCGAGGCCGATCTGCCGATCAAGGAACTGGGCGACGAGGCTCCGCTCTACGACCGCCCCCATGTCCCGACGCCAAAGCCGCCGGTTCTCGATGCGGCTTCGATCGCGCCGCTCGGCTCCAATGCGCGCGCGCTGCTCGCCCTGCTGGCGACGCCGGACCTCTGCTCCAAGCGCTGGGTGTGGGAGCAATATGACCATCTGATCCTCGGCAATACGGTGCGCGCGCCGGGCGGCGACGCCGCCGTCGTGCGCATCCGCGAGGGGCGCAAGGGATTGGTTCTGACCACCGACGTAACGGCGCGCTATTGCGCGGCCGATCCGGCGGAGGGCGGCCGCCAAGCTGTCGCGGAGGCCTGGCGCAATATTTCGGCGCGCGGCGGCCAGCCTTTGGCGCTCACCGACAATCTCAATTTCGGCAATCCCGAAAAGCCCGAGATCATGGGCCAGTTCGTCGGCTGCCTGCAAGGCATTGGCGAGGCGGCGCGGGCGCTCGACTTCCCGATCGTCTCCGGCAATGTCTCGCTCTACAATGAGACGCAGGGTACGGGCATTCTGCCGACCCCGGCGATCGGCGGCGTCGGCGTGATATCGGATGTCGCGCTCGCCTCCACCATCGCTTTGCCCGAGGGCGGCAAGACCATTCTGCTCATCGGCGAGACGACAGGCTGGCTCGGCCAGTCGCTCTATCTGCGCGATCTCGCCGGCCGCCGCGACGGCGCGCCGCCGCCGGTCGATCTCGAGGCCGAGAAGCGCAATGGCGATTTCGTGCGCGCGCTCGTGCTCGAGCAGCGGGCGCTCGCCGTCCATGATCTCTCGGACGGCGGCCTCGCCGTGGCGCTCGCCGAAATGGCGATCGCCGGCGGCGTCGGCGCGACCATAGACCGCCTGCCGGAAGGCCCGGCCCATGCGGTCCTCTTCGGCGAGGATCAGGCGCGCTATCTGGTCGTGGCCGAGCCGGCGGAAGCGGCGGCGATCGAGGTCGATGCGAAGGCCGCGGGCGTGGCGGTTCTCGCTCTCGGCGCGACCGGCGGAAACGAGTTGCATCTTCCCGGCGAGGCGCCGATATTGCTTTGCGACGTGCAACATGCGCAGCAGGCGCCGTTGCCGGCCTATATGGCCGGGGACGACAGCGTCTTCGCTCTAGGCTTTTAGGAGGTCGAAGCGCAATGGCGATGGAAAGAACTGAAATCGAGCGTCTCATCAAGGCGGCCATTCCGGACGCCGTGATCGAGATCACCGCGCTCGCCGACGACGGCGATCATTGGGCCGCCTCGGTGAAGTCGGAGACCTTTCGCGGCAAGAGCCGCGTGCAGCAGCATCAGATGGTCAACAAGGCTTTCGGCGAGCGCCTCGGCGGCGAGCTGCATGCTCTGGCGCTGACCACGATCGCTCTCTAAAATCGTTTCTACGCCCGGCGGCGCTCGCCGGGCCGCCTGCAACGGAACCTTGAATTCCGCTAGACGAGGTAATCCCAATGTCCGAATCCACCACTACCGCGATCAAGAACGAGATCGACAGCGCCGATGTCGTGCTGTTCATGAAGGGCACGCCCGCCGCGCCGCAGTGCGGCTTCTCCATGCAGGTCTGCCAGATTCTCGGCCATGTCGGCGTTCCCTTCAAGAGCGTCAATGTGCTGGCCGATCCCTTCATTCGCGACGGCATCAAAGCCTATTCGCAATGGCCGACGATTCCCCAGCTCTATGTGAAGGGCGAGTTCATCGGCGGCTGCGACATCACCCGCGAGATGTTCCAGTCCGGCGAGCTGACCGCGCTCTTCGATAAGGAAGGCATTCCGCACGGGCAGACGGCCAAGGCGTAAGAAACCGGCGCCAGCCATTCTATCCGCCGGTCCGCTCTGTTTTTGCACGGCGGCCGCTCGCCGCGGACGCGTAATTGCGTCCGCGGCTCGATTCGCTGGATTTCATTTGCACCGTGAGGGCCGGCTTCCGGCCCACGAGATTTGCTGTCGATGCGGCAAAGCGTGCGCTCGCACCACACCTACGGACTCTCTCCGATAGCCAGCCCTGCCCGCGGTATGGAATATCCTGCGCACGCCAGATCGCGCCGCGCAGTTTTTCGCCGATCGGCGCATGTTTGCTGGATCGGAGCCGATGATGGATATCTCCTATTGCGTTCACGCTGAGAAAGCGATCGACGATTTCACAGCGCAGGATGGAACGATCCGGTTCTACAATTTCGTGAAGGCCATCATGTTGCGCGAAAAAGTCGAAAATGTCCTCGACTTCGGCGCTGGGCGCGGCGCGTTCTGGTCGGACACGCAATCCGCCTACCGTCGCCACCTTCGGGACTTGCGCACGACGGGCGCACGAGTCACGGCGGCCGACATAGACGAAGCTGTCTTGAGCCATCCTTGCTCGCATGAGCAGGCGCTGCTCGTACCCGACGCGCCATTGCCCTTCCCGGATGGAGCTTTCGATCTCATCGTGTCTGATACGACTTTCGAGCACCTCGAACATCCCGAGGTCGTCGCCAAGGAGCTCTTGAGAGTTCTAAAGCCGGAAGGCTATATCTGCGCGCGGACGCCGAACCGGTGGGGCTACGTCAGGCTGGCGAGCAATCTTCTACCGAACAGATTCCACGTCGGGGTGCTGAAGTCGGTTCAGCCCGGCCGCGATGCGTCAGATATTTTCCCGACATTCTACCGATTGAACAGCCCACAACAAGCAAAGCGGGTCTTTCGCGGGAAGCCGGTCTATCACTACTACGACAGCGGCGAGCCCTCCTATTATTTTGGAAGTCCCTGGCTCTATCGAGCCTTCAACCTGCTCCACAGAATTCTTCCGGCCCCGCTCTCGACCTCGGTCTGCCTGTTCATCCGCCAGCAGTGACGCAGCCGCCGCTGATCGTCACCCGCCGATTGTCACGCCCTTCATGCGGGCGAAAGTGATCGCCAGCAAGGCTACATGCTGCGCATTAACGATGGCCCCGCCGAGCGCGAGATCGAGCGCCTCGCGCCAGGGGACGCGCTCGACGCGAATATCCTCGCCGCTGTCGAGATTCAGAGGCGCCACCTCTTTCGCGCCCTCGCCATAGAGGACGTGAATCCAATTGGTGTGGGTCGCCGGATTGGGCGAAAGACGCGCCAAATGTCGCAATGATGGCGCGGCGTGTCCGGTTTCTTCCAGCAGCTCGCGCGCCCCGGCGGCGACGGGATCGCTCTCATGCGGGTCCATTCTGCCGCCCGGCAGCTCCAGCGACGCCACGCCGGCGCCATGGCGATATTGGCGCACCATGAGCAGACGGTCCTCCTCGTCCAGCGCGACGACATGGACCCAATCGGAATATTCCAGCACGTAATAGGGATCGAGCGAGACGCCGCGCTGCGTCACGCAATGATCCGCGCGCAGCGTGAGCCAAGAATCCTGCACGAGCGTCTGCGAGGAGCGGACCTTCCAGGGCCGCAATATGTCGTCGGTCAAAGCGCCATCCTCAGGGCGTCGGCCGCGAGGAGAGCTCCGCCGTGCGCGTCACCAGAGAGCGGCCCTCTTCCGAATCCCAATTGGCCGGACCCTGCATCAGGCCGATCTGGCAGCCGGAGCCGTCGATCAAAAAGGTCGTCGGCAGGCCCAGCGCCTGACCGCTCTGGCGCAGCTGGAAGAAGATTTCCGCTTTGGGATCGGCGTAATAGGCGAGATTCTTCGCGCCGATCTCGCCGAGGAAGGCCTTGGGCCGTTCGAGCCTGGAGGTGTCGACATTGATCGTCACCACCTCGAACTTGTCCGAGCCGGCCGCCGCCTGCAGACGGTCCAGCGCGGCCATTTCGCCGCGGCAGGGCACGCACCATGTGGCCCAGAGGTTGAGCAGCACGGTCTTGCCCTTGAAGTCCTCGAGCTTGCGCTTCTGGCCGTCCGGCCCGGTGAAGGTCACCTCCGGCATGGGCTCGGGCGCGCTCGCTATGGCCATGGCCGCGACCTCGCCCTTGGCGAGCGCCGACACGCGCTGCGAGGTGTCGCGGGAGGCGGCGCAGGCCTGGCTCATCGCGCTCGTCTTGCCGCTAGAGCCGCCGTTCACGTATAGAACGCCGGCGACGGCGGCGACGACGAGAGTCGCGCCCGCGATTTTCGGCAGATTGCCTCGGCTGGAGCTTTCCATCTGGTCGGTCATCGATCCTGTTCCGCGAGGAGTTATGACGAGCAAAATATGGGGCGGCCGCTTTCAAAGCGCAACCGACGCGATTCTGGAGGCGATCAACGTCTCCATCGATTTCGATAAGCGCCTCGGTCCACAGGACGTGAGAGGCTCGCTCGCGCATGTCGCCATGCTGGCCGAAACCGGCATAGTCGCGCCCGAGGACGCCACCGCCATCACGCGTGGTCTAGAACAAATCCGCGGCGAAATCGAGGAGGGGCGCTTTACCTTCTCGCGCGCGCTCGAGGACATTCATATGAATGTCGAGTCCCGCCTCGCCGAGCTCATCGGCCCGGCGGCCGGACGGCTGCATACGGCGCGCTCGCGCAACGACCAGGTGGCGACCGACTTCCGCCTCTATGTCCGCGACGCGATCGACGACATAGACGCGCAATTGGCCGATCTCCAGCTCGCCCTCGCCGAGAAGGCGCTGGAGGAGGCCGGCAGCGTCATGCCGGGCTTCACCCATCTGCAATCGGCGCAGCCCGTCACTTTCGGCCATCATCTGCTGGCCTATGTCGAAATGCTGGCGCGCGACCGCGGCCGCTTTGCCGACGCCCGCGCGCGGCTCAACGAATCGCCGCTGGGCGCGGCGGCGCTGGCCGGCACCTCCTTCCCCATCGATCGCGAGAAGACGGCGAAAGCGCTCGGCTTCGCGCGGCCGACGGCCAATTCCTTGGACAGCGTCTCCGATCGCGATTTCGTGCTGGAGACGCTTTCCGCAATGGCGATCTCGGCGACGCATCTCTCGCGTTTCGCGGAGGAAATCGTGTTGTGGACGACCTCGCAATTCGCCTTTGTCGCGCTCTCCGACAAATTCACCACCGGCTCCTCAATCATGCCGCAGAAGCGCAATCCCGACGCCGCCGAGCTGGTGCGCGGCAAGACGGGACGCATCATCGGCGCGCTGCAGGCGATGCTTGTCGTGATGAAGGGCCTGCCGCTCGCCTATTCCAAGGATATGCAGGAGGATAAGGAAGGCACATTCGACGCGCTCGACAATTTCACGCTCTGCGTGGCGGCGATGGCCGGCATGATTCGCGACATGAGCGTCGATCGCCCCCGAATGCGCAAGGCGGCGGGCGCCGGCTACGCCACGGCGACCGACCTCGCCGATTGGCTGGTGCGCGCGCTGAATCTGCCGTTCCGCGAGGCGCATCATGTGACGGGCCGCATCGTCGGCATCGCCGCCGAGCGCAATGTCGGCCTCGAGAAGCTGCCGCTGGAGACGATGCAGGAGGTCGAGCCGCGCATCACTGAGGATGTGTTCAGCGTGCTCGGCGTCGAGAAATCGGTGAAGAGCCGCGTGAGCTACGGCGGCACGGCGCCGGAGAATGTGCGCAAGCAGGCGCGCCGCTGGCTGAAGCAATTGGCGAAGAAGTGAGAGTGAGCAGGGCGATCGGGTGAAGGGCCGCCACCCTCGCCCTCATGCTGAGGAGGCTCCGCAGGAGCCGTCTCGAAGCACGAGGGCGAGCTCCAGAAGGCGGCGCACGAAGGTTCCTCGTCCTTCGAGACGCCCGCTACGCGGGCTCCTCAGGATGAGGAAACCTTCACCCGATCACCCTGTGAGAGTGAGCGCGCGGTCTCGTCATCCGCGCGCTTTCGTCTATAGTGCCGGCCCGATCCGGCTCCGATGGATGAGACATATGGCTGATCTGCTCCGGCCGCGTTCGGCGGCGACGCTTCTGATTCTCGCGCTTGCGCTCTCCGGCTGCGGACGGCGCGGCCCGCTCGACTATCCGCCGGAGGTCGCGGCGCGGCCCAAGGCCGTGGTCGTGCAGAAGACGACGCTGACGCCTGTCGGCGGCAAGACGCCGGTCGCCGAGGATGTGAAGGCGGTGGAATATATCCCCGGCACGCCGGGCTATCGGCCGCCCGAGCAATATCCTTTCATCCTCGATCCCCTGCTGGACTGAAACGAGCGACATGCATCACTTCGACTATCGCGCCGGCGCGCTGCACGCCGACGATGTTCCGTTGGCGAAAATCGCCGAGCAGGTCGGAACGCCCTTCTACTGCTATTCGGCGACGACGATCCGCCGGCATTTCCAGGTCTTCTCGGCGGCCTTCGCCGGGCTCGACGCTCTGGTCTGCTATGCGCTGAAGGCCAATTCCAATCAGGCCGTGCTGACGCTGCTCGCCGGCCTCGGCGCGGGGATGGACGTCGTCTCCGGCGGCGAGCTGAAGCGCGCCCGCGCCGCTGGCGTTCCCGCGAGCAAGATCACATTTTCTGGCGTCGGCAAGACGCAGGCCGAGATCGCGCTCGCCATCGACGAGGGCATTTTCTGCTTCAATGTGGAGTCGGAGCCCGAGCTCGCCGAGATTTCCCGCATCGCCTCCGCTAAGGCCAAGCGCGCGCATGTCTCGCTACGCGTCAATCCCGACGTCGACGCCAAGACCCACGCCAAAATTTCGACCGGCCTCGCCGAGAATAAATTCGGCGTGCCTTTGTCGCGCGCGCGCGAAATCTACGCCCATGCGGCGAAGCTGCCCGGCCTCGAGGTCACGGGCGTCGATATGCATATCGGCTCGCAGATCACCGATCTTTCGCCCTTCGACGAGGCTTTCTCTTTGCTCGCCGAGCTGGTCGCGGGGCTGCGCGCCGATGGGCACAAAATCTCCCATGTCGATCTCGGCGGCGGGCTCGGCATTCCCTATCACGAGGGCGAGGACCCGGCCTCTTATCACCCGGATCGCTACGCCGAAATCGTGCGCCGACATATCGCCGGGCTCGGGTGCAAATTGCTGTTCGAGCCGGGACGGCTCATCGTCGGCAATTCGGGAATATTGGTCACGCGCGTGCTCTATGTGAAGCAGGGCGAGGCCAAATCATTCGTCATCGTCGATGCTGGCATGAATGATCTCGTGCGCCCGACGCTCTATGACGCCTGGCACGAGCTGATCCCGGTCGCGCAGGCTGCGCCGTCGCATCCGCGCATTATTGCCGATGTCGTCGGGCCGGTGTGCGAGACCGGCGATTACATCGCGCTCGGCCGCTCCATCCCGGAGCCGGCGCAGGGCGATCTCTTGGCCATTCTGACGGCCGGCGCCTATGGCGCGGTGCAGGCGGGCACCTACAACAGCCGCCCGCTCGTGCCGGAGGTTCTCGTCGATGGCGACAAATGGGCCGTGGTGCGCGAGCGCCCGAGCGTGGAGCAGCTGATCGCGCTGGACGCTGTGCCGGAGTGGCTGCGGAAGTAAGGGGCTTCGCGTCGTATTTTTGAAAGGCGTATACATGCGGAGTTTTTCGTCTTTTGAATTGCCGGCGTCGGCGCTGCTCCTGGCTGTTTGCGCGCTCCTCCTTACGGGAACGCCGGCGCTGACGGAGGAGGCCACTTGGTTCTTCGAGGCGAAAAACGACGCTAGTCCCGCCAAATTCGGCTTTACGAGCGGTTCTTCAGGCGAGTCGGTATTCGTCTCCGGCGCCTGCGAGAAGAATGTCCATCTCGACGTCGCCTTCAAGCTCTCCGCCTTGGCGGAACTGGTCAAATCCGGGGCCTATCCTTCGATCAATTTCGTGATGGACGGCGCGGCCGAGAAATTCGCCATCGATCGACTGAATATGAACGAAAGCGGACCGTCGATGTGGACGCCGACGATCGAAGGCCTTCCGAAGGAATTCTTCGAGAAATGGGCCAAAGCGAAGAAGGTGTCGGTTCAATTGCTGGCCGACGAAAAGGTGCTGGACATTTATCAGGCGTCGACCGACCGCGGCCGCTCGAAAGCCATCGCGAAGGTGGCAAAGGAATGTTTTTGACGGGTCTTTCGGCCCAGGCCCGGCTCAGCTCAAGAACTTCAGCGCCGCGAGCAGAAATCCGCCGAGCGCCATTTGCGTGACGACGAGCCAGCGGAAAATATCGACCTTGAGGTTGGCGGAGGAGGTCTCGATCTTGGCCTCGACCTCGCGAATATCCGATTTGGTGGCGAGAAGGCCGGCGTCGATCTCGCGAAACGCCTCGACGACGCCGATGGCCTGCTCTTCCGAGAAGCCTCTCTTGCGTAAAACCTGCACGATGGCGAGGGTGTCGATCGTCAGAGCGGTCATAGACGCAAAGATAGCATGTCGGCGGCTCCGTTCAACTTTCCCGCGACGACATTCGTCCTGACGATTCTGCTGGCCCCCTCCCTCACCCTCCCCCGCTTTGCGGGAGAGGGGCGGCCGGCGTTGCCCAAACCGTTGTCTTGGGCGGAGTCTGCTCCCTCTCCCGCAAAGCGGGGGAGGGCTGGGGAGGGGGCTTACGCCCGCCCCTCGACGCTCTTCTCGATGATCTGCGCGAGATCGGTCATGATCGCGTTGAGATCATAGTTCTTCGGCGTGTAGACCGCCGCCACGCCATTCTCGCGCAGCAGCTTCTCGTCCGCCGGCGGGATGATGCCGCCGACGACCAGCGGCACCTCGCTGAGGCCCTTCTCCTTCATCAGCCGCAGCACCTCATGCGCCAGCGTGACATGCGAGCCGGAGAGGATGGAGAGGCCGACGCAATGCGCGCCTTCCTTCTGCGCCGTCTCGACCAGTTCCGCGGGCGTCGAGCGAATGCCGGCATAGATCACGTCGAAGCCGGCGTCGCGGGCGCGCACGGCGATCTGCTCGGCGCCGTTGGAATGGCCGTCGAGACCCGGCTTGCCGACCAGGAATTTGGCGCGCTGGCCGATCTTGGTGGAGACGCGCTGCACCTCCTCGCGCACCGCGTCGAGCTGGCCGCCGACCTGCCGCGCCGTGGCGGAGACGCCGGTCGGCGCGCGATATTCGCCGAACACGCCGCGCAGCACGGTTCCCCATTCGCCCGTCGTGACGCCGGCCTTGGCGGCGGCGATCGAGGGCTCGACCATATTGCGGCCTTCCTTCGCCGCGCGGACCAGCTCGTCGAGCGCCGCCTGCGCGGCCTTGGCGTCGCGCTGCTCGCGCCAGGCGTTCAGCCGCGCGATCTGCTCGGCCTCGACATGCTCCGGCACGACCATGATCTGATTGTCGCCCGCAGTGAGCGGCGAAGGCTCGCCCTCGGTGAACTTATTGACGCCGACGACGATCTGCTCGCCGGCCTCGATCGACTCGAGCCGCGCGGTATTGGATTCGACCAGCTTCGACTTCATATAGCCGAGCTCGACCGCCGCGGCGGCGCCGCCCAGCTCGTCGATCTTCTTCAGCTCGGCGACGGCCTCTTCCTTCAGCGCCGCGACCTTTTTGGCGATCACCGGATTGCCGTCGAAAATATCGCCAAATTCCAGAAGGTCGGTCTCATAGGCCATGATCTGCTGCATGCGCAGCGACCATTGCTGATCGAAGGGCCGCGGCAGGCCGAGCGCCTCGTTCCACGCCGGCAGCTGCACGGCGCGGGCGCGCGCATTCTTGGACAGCACGACGGCCAGCGACTCGATCAATATGCGATAGACGTTGTTCTCCGGCTGCTGCTCGGTGAGGCCGAGAGAATTCACCTGCACGCCATAGCGGAAGCGGCGGGATTTCTCGTCCGTGACGCCATAGCGATCGCGGGTGATCTCGTCCCACAGCTCGACGAAAGCGCGCATCTTGCACAGCTCGGTGACGAAGCGCATTCCGGCATTGACGAAGAAGGAGATGCGTCCGACGACCTCGGCGAAATCCTTTTCCGAAAGGCCGGCGGTCCTCACCCCGTCGAGAATGGCGCAAGCGGTGGCGAGCGCATAGGCCAGCTCCTGCGCCGGCGTCGCGCCGGCCTCCTGCAGATGGTAGGAGCAGACATTCATCGGGTTGAACTTCGGACACTCTTTCGTCGTGAAGA
This sequence comes from Methylosinus sp. R-45379, assembly GCF_001644125.1. Lineage (NCBI taxonomy): Bacteria > Pseudomonadati > Pseudomonadota > Alphaproteobacteria > Hyphomicrobiales > Methylocystaceae > Methylosinus > Methylosinus sp. R-45379. The sequence goes on along the minus strand of NZ_LUUM01000309.1, from coordinate 112,595 downwards.
GAATGAGGTCCTGCGTCAGCCGCAGCGACTGCGCCGGCGGAAACACATAAGAGCCGCGCGAAAGATATTCCTTGATGATGTCGTTCTGCGTCGTGCCTTGCAGCTTTCCGCGCGGCGCGCCTTGCTCGTCCGCCGCGGCGATATAGAGCGCGAACAGCCAGACGGCGGTGGCGTTGATGGTCATCGACGTGTTCATATCCGCGATCGGAATGCCGTCGAACAGCGTGCGCATGTCGCCGAGATGCGACACCGGCACGCCGACCTTGCCGACCTCGCCGCGCGAGAGAATGTGGTCGCTGTCATAGCCGGTCTGGGTCGGCAGATCGAAAGCGATGGAGAGACCCGTCTGGCCCTTGGCGAGGTTGGAGCGATAGAGAAGGTTCGACTCCTTGGCCGTGGAATGGCCGGCATAGGTGCGGAACAGCCAGGGCTTGTCGCGACGGGGTGCGGATTCGGTCATGTGTTCGGTCCCTCCGGGACTTGCGATAACATAAGACGCAGGCGGGACGGAAGCGGGCGCCAGGGCGATCGGGTGAACGAGAAGCGGCGCACGGAAAGGCGTTTCCACCTCCCCCTCGAGGGGGGAGGTCGAGCGCCGAAGGCGATCGGGAGGGGGTGAACGCCCGAGTCTTTTTCGTGGAACCCCACCCCGGATGGCTGCGCCATCCGACCCTCCCCCTGAAGGGGAGGGTGAGCGCGCCCATTGGGGCGTTTACCTGATCGGCCCAGGTCAGCCGCTCTTGCGGCCGAGCGCCCGCTCCATGGCATAGACGCGCAAAGCCGAGGAGAGATTGGCGCGGCCACGGCCGGCGTCTATGCGGGCGACGAGGCCGGCGAGCGAGCAGCCCTCCTCCTCGGACGCCGCCTTCAGCGCCTCCCAGAAAATGCGCTCCAGCGACACGCTGGTGCTGTGGCCGGCGATGACCAGCGAATGCTTGGCGACGGTCGAAGAATTGTCCTCCGCCGCCGTCGCCTCGGAGGTCGCGGCCCTCGTCGAGGGCGCGCGCGCGCGTTTGCGGGTCATGGTCTCATCGGTTCCGCGCTCCGGCGATCGGAAAATGTTCTGTCTTGTCCCAATAGAATGGCCTGACGCACAGCTCGCGCAAGGCGCGCCAGGAGGCGAGGGCCAGCATCAGGCTCCACAGCGGCCAGCGCAGCAGCGCCGGCCAGAGCCAGAGCATATCCGCCTCGCCCATGGCGACCGCGCGCGGCCAGGCGCTGGCCGCGAGACCGCCGGCGGCGATGAGGCAGAAGAGACCGCTGGCGAGGCCGTCGGCGAGCGTCTTCGGCGCCAGCAGCGCGCCGAAGCCCGCGTCATGGACGAGGCAGAGAAGAAAGATCGGCGCATGCAGCGGCGCGACGAAACCGCCCGCCAATAGGGCCAGCACTGTCGCGCCGCGCGCGGCGCCGAGATCGGCGAAATAGGCGGAAGGGTCGCGGCAATGGACCAGCGCCGTCTGCATCCAGCCCTTCATCCAGCGGCTGCGCTGCGCCACCAGCGCGGTAAAGCGCGTCGGCGCCTGCTCCTGCGTGCGCGAGGCGAAGGTGCGGACCGCATAGCCGCGCCGCGCCAGCCGCAGGCCGAGATCAGCGTCCTCCGTCACATTGAACGCGTCCCAGGCGCCGACGGCGCGCAGCGCGGAAAGGCGAAAATGATTGGAGGAGCCGCCGAGAAAAAAGGGCAGGCCCGCCGCCGAGGCGCCCTTGTCGATCACATCGAACAGGACGGCGTAGTCGATGCAGAACATGGCCGTCATCCAGCTGCGCCGATGATTGTGGATGAACAGGCTGGCCTGCAGGCAGGCGAGATTTTCATCCGCGACGGCGAATAGCGCAGCGGCGTCGCGCAGCTGGCTGCGGTCGGGCAGATCTTCCGCGTCGAAAACGGCGACGAGCGAGCCCCGCAGAAAGGGCGTCGCCACATTGAGCGCGCGCGGCTTGGTGCGCGGCGCGCCGGGCGGCGCGACGATGATCTCCCACCCCGGCCGCAGATGCGCGGCGCGCAGCGCGGCGGCGGTCGCGTCGTCGTCGCTTTCGACCACGAATTTGACGTCCAGCTTGGCGCGCGGATAGTCGATCGCGTCCAGCGCCTCGGTCAATTGCGGCACCACGCCGGCCTCGTCATAGAGCGCCACGATGATGGAATAGAGCGGCAGATCGCGCTCCTCCAGCGCCGGCGCGGCGCCGCGCGCCTCTTTGCGGATCGCGCAGAAATAGAGGCGCAGACCGATATTGGCGAGAAACAGCAGAGCGAGCAGCGCCGAGGCCGCGCGCGAGAGCGCGCCGGCCGGCGAGAGCCAGGCCGCGAGCAGAATGAGATTGCCGAGCGCGAAAGCGATGGGCGCGCGGCCGCCGAGCGCCCGCCGCGCCGCCAGCTCCGGCGCGACGCGCTCCACCGAATAGGCGGCGGCCTCGGCCAGCCGACGCGCCGAGGAGCGGCGCAGCGCCTCCTCGAAATGGGAGGGGCGCGTGATGGCGAAGAGCGGCCGCCCGGCGGAGGAGCGCGTCACGCCGACGAGCCGGGCGATGTCGTCGCCACGCGGCGCGAACAGCCAGCGCATCCCCCGCGGCGCCTCGGCGAGGCGGGCGTAGCCGCGCGCGGCGTCCTGCTCCAGGCTCTCGGACGGCTCCAGCGCGGGCGGCGCGTCGAGATAGGGGACGCGCAGCTCGGTCGCCAGAATGCGATAGAAGCGCTCCTCCGGGATCAGCCCTTCGGCGATCAGCGCGGCGTCCGCTTTCACGCCCTGCCGCCGGGCGATCGTCGCGCCATATTGCAGCATGACCAGCGGCGCGCCATGGGCGGCGAGAAAGGCGATCTCCGGGGGAAGCGGCCGGCCGGCGCCGGGCGCGGGCGTCTCCGGCGCCGGGCGCGCGCGCTGGCGGGCGAGCGTGGACTCGGGCTCGCGGCGGCGCGCGAAAGCGGCGCTTTCGTCGCGATGGGGCGCCGGCGGATACGGCGAAACCCTATCGACCGGATTCACGCTCATACGCTAATCTCCGCGACGCGCGGGCTCTGCCGCGCCGGGCGGCTGCGAGGCCTCGAATGATGTGCGAGAAAAGAACTGTGGCGGAAGCTTGGCGCAGAAGCGAAACTTTGACAAGCTTACGCTGCGCGCTCGCAGCGGTCATGGTGTCCGTCACCGCGCCGGCCGGCGCCGCGGACAACGTCGTCGCGGCGGCGCCCTCCTTCTGGGACCCGGCCCGCAAGCTGGAGAAGCCCGATCTCTCGGCGATCAAGCAGATCCGCTTCCTCACCGAGGATGATTTTCCGCCCTTCGATTTCGCTCTGCCGGACGGAACCATCGCCGGCTTCAACGTCGATCTGGCGCGCGCCATTTGCGAGGAGCTGGAGCTCTCCTGCACCATTCAGCGCCGTCGCTGGGACACGCTGGTCGCCGCACTGGACGAGAACGCCGGCGACGCCGCCATCGCCTCTTTCGCCATCACGCCCGAGACGCGCAAGAAGGTGGATTTCACCCAGCCCTATTACACGACGCCGGGCCGCTTCGTGGTGCGCAAGGATTCGGTGCTACCCGGCGCGACGCCCGAGGCGCTCGCCGATCGCACGATAGCGGTCGCCGCCGACAGCGCGCATGAGGCCTATCTGCGCAAATTCTTCCCCGCCTCCACGCTCGCGACCTATCCCAGCGCGCAGCAGGCGCGCACGGCGCTGAAGGAGGGCCGCGCCCATGCGATGTTCGGCGACGCCATCTCGCTGGCCTTTTGGCTGAACGGCGCCGACGCGGCCGATTGCTGCATGTTCAAGGACGGGCCTTACGCCGATCCCGCATTTTTCGGCGATGGCGTCGGCGTGGCGGTGCGGAAGAACAATGTGGCTCTGCGCCGCGCGCTGGATTACGCGCTGGCGCGCGTCGCGCAAAAGGGCGTCTACGCCGAGCTCTATCTGAAATATTTTCCCGTGGGGCCTTATTGAAAGGCCCCGTCCCCTCGCCGCCGAAGACGCGCGAGGGGCGGGAGCCGAATCCTCACCCTTCCGCGCGGAACTCGCGCGCGAGGGCCTTCTCGATCTCGGGCAAAGGATGGCGGGTCAAATCCTTGTCCAGCTCGCCCTTCACCTTGCTCTTGGCCTTATGGCTCAGCTCCTGGCGCAGCTCGCCGAGCACGCGCGGCGGGGCGATGATGACGACCTCGCTCAATTCGCCGGATTCCGCGGCGGTATTGATGCGCTCGGCGATCGCTCTGGCGAAATGCTCCTTCTCCAGCTCGTGCCAGTCGGCGTTCTCCACGGCGCTGCGCGGCGCTCCCGCCGTGCCGTAAACGCGGCCCGGCGCATCGCTTCCCTGGTCGCGCGTCGCGGGGTTTTCGTCCACACGCGCCTCGACGACGCGCAGGTCGAGCAGATCGGGATCGCCGTGATTTTGCAGAAACAGGGCCCTGCGGCCGTCGCCGACGAGAACCCAGGCCCCATTGTGAACGGCAATATTGGTCATGTTTTTCGTCTTTCGTTGTAGACCCACATGACTCCATCTGGGAACGCCGAGGGGCGACGGCAACCGTGGTCGATTGCCGCGCTTCAGGCGGGCGCGTCGGCTTCGTTGCATGGCGGAAGACGACCGCGTTAGACTTGCGCGAAGCGGAGACGATGAAATGCGGTTCGTTTTTCTTTTTCTGTCGATTTCGATGCTATTTTTTTGGCCGCCTTCGACGGCGCGCGCCCAGTCTGCGGCGCCTGCGATCGGATGTGAGGAGGCCGAGGAGGCCAAATGTCTCGCCGCGACCGGCGGTTTGGCGACGCGAAGCGGAGAGCGCCTCACTCTGTCCTTCGCTGCGGGTCGCAAGCGTTCCTTCGACGGCAATGCGAAGGCGTGCGGGGGTTATGACAATGTCGACGCCTGCAAGAAGTATTTCCTGCTCGGCTATCTGCCGGGTAAAAAAATCTATGTGGTGCAATGGTCGGCCTATGAGGGGGGCGGCTATCGGCTGTTCAAATTCGATTCCGGCGAAGAGCTCGTGCTCGGCGATCGGCCGGTCTTTTCTCCCGACGGCGCCCGTCTCGCAGCAATGGCCGACACCGAGCCCGGATCGGTGGAAAGCCCGTTCGGGGTGTGGCGGCTCGATCGCTTTCCGCCGTCGCGAGAGCTGGAGGCGCAGCTGAAGGGCGATTGGGAGGTCTCGCGCTGGATCGACAAGGACACGATCGAGGTCTCGCAAATGGGCAGCGGCGAACAGAAAAAGGCCTTTGCGCGCTTCGCCGAAGGCAAATGGAAAATCGATTTTGAGAAATGAGCGTGCGCCTCACGGCCCGCTCGCCGCGATCGCGCCGGACCTACGCCGCGGCCTGCTTATGCTTCGTCTGGTCTCCGCGGCCGGCGAGCAGGCCTGGTATGGAAATATCCTCGTCGAGCGCGTCCCAGTGCAGGCCCTCGTCGCTGATCGTGAAAGCGAGGCGCTGCTCTCCGGTCGCGTGCAGCAGCCGAGGAAACCATGTGAGCGGAACGCCGAGAGTGCGCCCGTCCGATAGCTCGACCCAGAAGCTGTCGTCATCGAAGCGCACGGATTTAGCCGAAATGCTCACGCCAAGCCCTCCCGATGTCATCGGCCCGATCTTGGACGATCTGTTCCAACTCGCGCAAGGCCCGCACGAAACCCTGCGCTTCGACACCAGAAAAACAGTCCCCTCGTGCTGAGGAGCGCCTGAAAGGCGTGTCTCGAAGCACGGGCCGCCTCCGCATCGTCGCGTTTCAGCGCTGGCGCGGAGTGGGAAAAGAGCCGACGACTTCGCCCTTGGCCCGTCCTTCGAGACGCCCGCTGCGCGGGCTCCTCAGGACGAGGGCGCCGGGGCGAGGCAGACGGTTTGCAGCCGCCTCGCCCCAATTTCCCGCCTCAGCCTTCCAGCAAACGCCGCGCGATCACCTGCGCCTGAATCTCCGCCGCGCCCTCGAAAATATTGAGGATGCGCGCGTCGCAGAGGACGCGGGAGACCGGATATTCCAGGGCAAAACCATTGCCGCCGTGAATCTGCAGCGCATTGTCCGCCGCGGCCCAGGCGACGCGCGCGCCGAGCAGCTTGGCCATGCCGGCCTCGAGATCGCAGCGCTTGCCCTCGTCTTTTTCCCGCGCAGCAAAGTAGGTGATCTGGCGGGCGACGTGAATCTCGATCGCCATTGTGACGATCTTGTCGAAGACGCGCGGGAAGGCGAACAGCGGCTTGCCGAATTGCACGCGCTCCTTGGCGTAGCGCAGGCCGAGATCGAGCGCCGCCTGGGCGACGCCGAGCGCGCGCGCCGCCGTCTGAATGCGGGCGGATTCGAAGGTTTCCATCAGCTGCTTGAAGCCCTTGCCCTCCTCGCCGCCGAGAAGATTTTCGGCCGGCACCTCGAAATTGTCGAAGCCGATCTCGAACTCCTTCATGCCGCGATAGCCGAGCACCTCGATCTCGCCGCCGGTCATGCCCTTTGCGGGGAAGGGATTCTCATCCGTGCCGCGCGGCTTTTCGGCCAGCAGCATGGAGAGGCCCTTATAGCCCTTCTCGTTCGGATTGGTGCGCACCAGCAGCGTCATCACATCGGCGCGCACCGGATGGGTGATCCAGGTCTTATTGCCGACGACCTTGTAGACGTCGCCCTCGCGCGTCGCGCGGGTGCGCAGGTTCGCGAGATCGGAGCCATTGTTCGGCTCGGTGAAGACGGCGGTGGGCAGGATCTCGCCGGACGCGATCTTGGGCAGATATTTCTGCTTCTGCTCCTCCGTGCCGCCGACGAGGATCAATTCGCCCGCGATCTCGGAACGCGTGCCGAGCGAGCCGACGCCGATGTAAGCGCGCGACAGCTCCTCCGAGACGACGCACATGGCGATCTTGCCCATGCCGGAGCCGCCGTACTCTTCGGGGATGGTGAGGCCGAACACGCCCATCTCGGAAAGGCCGGCGATGACCTCGAGCGGGATGTAGTCGTTCTTCAAATGCCACTCATGCGCATGCGGCGTCACATTGTCGCCGGCGAATTTGCGCATCTCGCTGCGGATCGCTTCCAGCGTCTCGTCGAGGCCGGTGGCGCCGATCGTCTCGGCGGCGCCGTTGTGGTCGATCAGCTCGGCGAGGCGGGCGCGATTGGCGCTGGTGAGGCCGGAGGCGATGAGGCTGTCCACCTGCGGAATATGGGCGGCGGCGATATCGGCGGGCGAAAGACCGAAATCGGAGAGGCGGACCATCTCGCCCTGGCTCATCGGAATGCCGCCGAAGACCTGCGCCAAATATTCGGCAAAGGCGATGCGGGTGAGCAGATTCTCCACCTCGCCATAGGCGCCCTCGGCTTCGAGCCGATCGGCGTAGGCGAGCAGCTCGCGCAGGCTCTGCACATAGGTGGCGAACCAGGAGAGGCCGTGCGCGGCGTGCTGCTCCACCTCGATCAGCTCATTGGAGAGCTTGCCGTCCTTGGTGACGCGGGCGCGGACGGCGGCGAGCGCGCGGCCGTACAGCGCCTCCACGGAGGCGAAAGCCGCCTTGGCGTCGGGCAGCCAGTTCGTGGAGGTGGTCTCGGTCGCGCTCATTCTCTCTCGCTCTTTCTGGGACAGGCCCGGCGGGGCCGGGGGTGGTGACAGGATTTTTTCTAAATGCCGCCAATCGCGGGAGGACGCAACCGTTCCGCGTCCGGGCCGGCTCCTAGGGCTGGATCGGGCAAAAGGCGGGCTCCGCCCCCGAGATCACAGAAAAAGCGAATTTCGCTCCGATAGCATCGGGCCGCCGAGCTCGATCATTGCGGAGGCCCTCATGTTTCACGATCCCGATTTCATGCCCTTCACCCCGCGGAAAAAGCCGTCCTATGGGGCGGTGACGCGCAATTACCTCGAGAATTATGCGCCCGAGGCCTATCGGACCGATTTCTTCACCGCCAAAGGCCTGTGGCCCTTTTTCCCGCGCATGCACTATGTCGTGAAACCGGAGCTGATCGAGGAGCTGCTGGTCTCGCGCGCCGAAGCTTTTCGCCGCGACGACATCGCCGCCAAGGCGCTGCGCGGGCCTGTCGAGGGCGACACGCTGTTCTTCTCGGAAGGCGCGGAATGGAAATGGCAGCGGCGCGCCATTTCGCCGGCCTTTCGCTACGAAAATATTCTGGCGCTCGTGCCCTATTTCGTGCGTTGCGCGCAGGCGCAGGCCGAGGAATGGCGCCGTCTCGGCGACGGCGCCGAGGTGGACATCACCGAGGCCATGTCACGCACGACATTCGCCGTGATCGAGAAAGCGGTGTTCGGCGCCTCGGAGAATTTCGACGGCGAGCGCTTCATCGCGGCGCTGCGGCCAGTGCTCGGCAGCTTCGCCTGGCGCATGCTGGCCGTGATGTTCCGCCTGCCGCCGGATTGGACGCCCTATCCGGGCCTGCTCTCGGCGCGCGCCGGCTCGCGCTTCGTGCATGAGGAGACGGTGAAGCTGCTCGCCGAGCGCCGCGCCCGGCCCGAGCCGACGCGCGACATTCTCGGCCTTCTGCTGTCGGCCAAGGACCCGGAGAGCGGCCGGGTGATGACCGACGCGGAGCTCGTCGCCAATCTCCACGGCTTTCTGCTCGCCGGCCATGAGACCTCCGCCGTGGCGCTGGCCTGGACCTTCTGGCTGCTCGCCAAGGATCAGGCGAGCCAGGAGCGCGCCCGCGAGGAGGCGGAGCGCGTCGCCGGCGACGGCGAAATCACGCCGGAGTCCGTCGAAAACCTCGCCTTCACCCGGCAGGTCCTGCAGGAATCGATGCGGCTCTTCCCGCCTTTCGCGGCGCTCGGCCGCCAGCCGCGCGAGGATACGACGCTCGGCCCCTATCGCGTGGGCGCGAAGGAGCCGGTCTATGTGCTCATCTGGTGCCTGCATCGGCACGAGAAGCTCTGGGAGCAGCCCACCGCCTTCGACCCCGACCGTTTCTCTCCAGAGCAGGTGAAGGCGCGTCATCGCTACGCCTATCTGCCCTTCGGCGCCGGGCCGCGCATTTGCGTCGGCATGGGCTTCGCGCTGACGGAGATGGCGACCATCGTCGCGACGCTGCTACGCGAGTTCCGCTTCGAGACCGTCCCCGGCCATCGTTTAGAGCTGGCGCCGACCTTCGCCATGCGGCCGAAAGGCGCGCTGCCGCTGCGCCTGACGCCGCTCGCGCATCATGCGCCGACCCGACAGGCGGCGGCGCATGACGCTGAGGTTCCGTGACTCAGGCCGCGGCCTTCAGCGCGGAGTCGAGATCGGCGAGAATATCGTCGATATGCTCTATGCCGATGGCGAGACGCACGTAGCCGGGCGTGACGCCGGTCGCGAGCTGCGCTTCCGGCGACAGCTGCGAATGCGTCGTCGTCGCCGGATGAATGGCGAGGCTGCGGGCGTCGCCGATATTGGCGACGTGATAGAAGAGCTTCAACGCATCGATGAAGCGCCGGCCGGCCTCGAGGCCGCCGGCGAGCTCGAAGCCGACCAGCGCGCCATATTTGCCCTTCAGATATTTATCGGCGCGCTCGCGCTCCGCGCCACTCTGGCGCGAGGGATGAATGACCTTCGTCACCTCGGAACGCTTCGACAGAAAATCCGCGACCGCCTGCGCATTGGAGACGTGACGCTCTATGCGCAGCGGCAGAGTCTCTATGCCCTGCAAAGTGAGAAAGGCGTTGAAGGGCGAAACCGCGGCGCCGAGATCGCGCAGCAATGTCGTGCGCGCCTTGATGATATAGGCGACGGGGCCGAGCGGCTTGACCGCCTCCACCCAGACGGCGCCGTGATAGCTCGCGTCCGGCGTGTTGAGCGCGGGCTGACGCTCGGGAAATTTCTCCCAATCGAAATTGCCGCCGTCGATGATGGCGCCGCCGATCGACGTGCCATGGCCGCCGATATATTTGGTCGTCGAATAGACTACGATCGCCGCGCCATGCTCGAAGGGCTTCACCAATAGCGGCGCGGCGGTGTTGTCCGCGATGAGCGGAATGCCGTATTCGCGCCCGATCGCCGCAACTTCCGCAATAGGGAAGACGGTGAGCTTGGGATTGGGCAGAGTCTCGGCGTAATAGGCGCGCGTGCGATCGTCGGTGGCGCGGCGGAAATTCTCCGGGTCGCTCGGATCGACGAAGCGCACCTCGAGGCCCTGATCCTTCAGCGTATTGGCGAAGAGATTCCAGGTGCCGCCATAAAGATCGGTGGAGGCGACGACATTGTCGCCGGCGCGCGCGAGATTTTGCAGCGCGAAAGCCGAGGCCGCCTGGCCGGAAGAAAGCGCGAGCGCCGCGACGCCGCCCTCGAGCGCGGCGAGACGCTCCTCGAGAATGGAGGTCGTCGGATTGCCGATGCGCGTGTAGATATTGCCCAGCTCCTTCAGCGCGAAGAGATTTGCGGCGTGCTCCGTGTCGCGGAACTGGTAGGAGGTCGTCTGATAAATGGGCGGCGCGACGGCGCCGGTCGCCGGATCGGAACGCCAGCCGGCGTGGAGGGCCAGTGTCTCGGGATGCTTGCTGTCGATCGGCATTTCCGTCCTCGTTTTTTGGCGCCACGGCGCGCTCGCGGGCCGGATTAAACCGGATTATTAGTCTACGGGCAATGTGGGGTTTAAAGGCGTCGCCTGTCTCCGCCCGCGCGACCATCCGTCGCGAGCGGAAGCGTCTCGCAGCGGCCCGCGGTAAATTGAAACGATTCTTGCTTACCCCGTCTGTCGCGTCGAGACGCGCGGCGCCGTTTCGCGGGCGCCGCGTCCCAAACCGATCGGGGAGAGTATTATGGCCTTGAAGATTATCGCGTCGCAATGCACCGTCTGCGGCGCCTGCGAGTTCGACTGTCCGACCGCCGCCATTCGCATGAAGGGCGACACCTATATCATCGACCCCAAGAAGTGCACGGAATGCGACGGCGAGTCTCCGCATTGCGCCGAGGTTTGTCCGGTTCCCGACACTTGCGTCCCTGCGTGACGCCAGACGCGACGAGATAGTCGGCGATATGAGCAGCCCTCCCCGGCGGAGTTTCTCCGGGGAGAGGCGGAAGTATTTTTGTTTTCAAAGGTGAGGGCGTCAAAGCGCTTTTGTGCGCTCCGGCTGCCGCAATGCAGCTCACTCGAAAAACTCTTCATCCAATCGTGATGGTCATTTTTTGCGCCGGCAGGCTCGGTTTCAGTTCGACGGCCCGCTCACCGCAGATTCGGCATAGATCCGGCTCCGATCGAGTTGAATTGCCATAGGCCTTTCTCGTCGATCGCAAAAGCCGCCGGTCGCCGGGGAAACCCCAAAATCTCCCCTGCTTGACTCTCCCCCTCAGCGGAGTCAGCATGAGAACAAATAGGCAACAATCTGGAGATCGGGGACCCGATGTCGCGCAGCGGCTCATCGGAACGCATTGTTTTTTTGCGTCGTCGGATCGCCGCGCTGGAGGCGGGCGGCGCGCCCGCGCCTGCGGCCGTTCCACGGGACGAGGGGCTGTCGCGCCTGTTCGATCCCGGCCGCGGCGGCCTGCGCGAGGCCGTGCCGGCGCGGCCGACCGACGCGGCGGCGGCGGCGGGCTTCGCCTTCGCTCTGGCGCTGAGCCGGCTGCGCCTGCGGCCGCAGGGCGGGATCGTCTGGATCGCCGAGGATATGGCGGCGCGCGAGCTCGGCCTGCCCTATGGGCGGGGACTGCAGGCGGCGGGCCTGCCTCCGGAGCTTCTGGTGCTGGCGCGCACGCACCGTCCGCGCGAGACGCTCTGGGCCATGGAAGAGGCGCTGAAGAGCGGCGCCGCCGTCGTCATCGCCGAGAGCTGGGCCGATGCGGGCGCCTATGACCTCACCGCCTCGCGCCGGCTGGCGCTCGCCGCCCGCCGCGGCGAATGCGCCGGCCTGCTGCTGCTGCCGCGCGCGGCCGGCGCCGCGCAAAGGCTCGCCAGCGCCGCCGAGGCGCGCTTCGAGATCGCCGCCGCCGCGCCGCCGCCGCGGGCCGAGGGCGCGCCGCGGCCCCTGCCCGGTCCGCCCGCTTTTCGTCTGCGCGTCGTCAAGGCGCGCGGCCTCGTCGGCGCCTTCGACCCGCAGGCTTGGCGCGACATCGTCTTCGACTATGAGGAGGCCGAGTTTCATGCGTTGCCTCGCCGTGCATCTGCCGCGCCTTTCGACCGACCGGCTTGCGCGCAAAAGCGCGCCTTCGCCTGAGGCGGAGACGCCCTTCGCCGTCTGGGCCAATCTCGCCGGCGCCGAACGGCTGACCGCCGTCGACGCCCGCGCCGAGGCGGCCGGGCTCGCCCCCGGCATGGCGGTCGCCGACGCACGCGCCATGCGCCCCGCCTTGCGGCTGGCCGAGGCCGACCCCCGAGCCGACGCCGAGCTGCTGGGGCGGATCGCCGATTGGTGCCGCCGCTTCACCCCGCTCGCAGCGGCCGATCCGCCGCATGGGCTGCTCATGGATATTTCGGGAGCGGCGCATCTCTTCGGCGGCGAGGCGGCGCTGCTGGCGGAGGTCGAGCGCCGCCTCGCCGCCCAGGGCTTTGCGGCGCGAGCGGCGATCGCGCCCGGCCCGGCGCTGGCGCGGGCGCTGGCGCGTTTTTCCCGCCTGCGCCATGTCGCGGAGGGAGCGACCGGGGAGGAGCTGGAGGCGATCGCCGCCGGCCTGCCCATCGCCGCGCTCGATCTCGATGCGGCGGCGCGCCTCAGGCTCGATCGCGCCGGCCTGCGCAGCCTCGGCGATCTGCTGGCGCGGCCGCGCGCGCCACTCACGGCGCGGCTCGGGGCGGAGGCCATGGCGCGGCTCGACGCCATCGCCTGCCGCCGCCGCGAGCCGATCTCGCCGCGCTTCGAAGCCCCGGATTTCATGGCCGAGCGCCGCTTTCCCGAAGGCCTCACGCGGCAGGAGGACATTGAGCGCACGCTGCACGGCCTCGCCCAAGAGCTGTGCCTGCTGCTCGAGCGCCATGGCGTCGGCGCGCGGGAGCTGGAGGCGGTCTTCTACCGCGTCGACGGCGCCGTCGCGCATATAGAAACGGGGACCAGCCGGCCGCTGCGCGATCCCGGGACGATCGCCCTGCTGCTGCGCGAGCGCCTCGCCGTGCTGGCGGAGGAAGGGCTCGACACGGGCTATGGCTATGATGTGCTGCGGCTCGGCGCCGCGCGCGTCGAGCGCTGCGCCGAGCCGCAGGAGGATCTCGGCCTCGCCGGACGGGCAAATGCGCATGACGCGCGGCTGGACGATCTCGTCGATCGACTCGGCGCGCGGCTCGGGCCGCGCCGCGTGCTGCGGGTCTATCCGCAGGCCTCGCATATTCCAGAGCTCGCCGTCACGCTGCGGCCCGCCTCCGGCCCAGCCCCCGCGGCGGTGGAGGAGGCAGCGCCGCCTCCCTATCTCCGCGAGGGCGTCCCGGCGCGGCCGCTGCGGCTGTTCGAGCGGCCGGAGCCGATCGAGGCGGTGGCGCTCACGCCCGACGGACCGCCGCTACGCTTCCGCTGGCGCCGGCTGCTGCACGAGCTCGCGGCCTATGAGGGGCCGGAGCGCATCGCCCCGCAATGGTGGAGCGCGCCGGAAAACGCCGCCACCCGCGACTATTTCTATGTGGAGGATCGGGAGGGCGGACGCTTCTGGCTGTTTCGCGAGGGGCTCCTCGACCGCGAGAGCCAGCCGCCGCGCTGGTTCGTGCATGGCTTGTTCTGACGGCCCGCCCTCATGACAGTCCGGGCCGCCGCGTCATCTTATCGTCACGCTTCGGGGCGAAACCGAACCATGCTCTCCTCGCGACGTTCTCTTGCGACGCGCGGATGAACGATGGGCGGGCTCCGCGCCGGCGTCTCATCCCGCCGCCCGAGGGCGCGCGCAACAGGAACGAACGAGATTCCTATGAACGGACGCCGCGAGGCCCGCCGATCGCCTTTGAACTCCGCCGCCCGACGTCGTATCGAAGAAGCCTATTCCGCGCATATTCGACGACGCATCGAGGAAAAAGCGAAATTGAAGCGGCCAGACAGCGATCTTTCGGAAGCCGGCGTCGAGGCGCCGGCCGAGGAGAAGCCCAATCCGGACCAGGGCGCCGGTCTCGATCTGCTGACGACGGCGCGCCGCTATATCGCGCCCAATCTCGGCAAGGCGCTCGGCGGCGTCGCCAGCCTCGCCGTTTTCGCGCTCGCCGGCTTCGCCCTCGCCAGCGCGATCTCGAGCGTCAAATTCTCCGACGTCCGCGCCGCCATAGCGGCGATGAGCGCCGAGCAGATTTTCGCCGCTCTGCTGCTCACCGCGCTCTCCTATGTCGCGCTCACCGGCTATGACGCGCTGGCGCTGCGGCAATTGCGGCTGCATGTGCCCTATCGCATCGCCGCGCTCGCCTCCTTCGCGAGCTACGCCTTCTCCTTCAATCTGGGCTTTCCCGTCGTCACCGCCGCGGCCGTCCGCTATTGGATCTATGCGCGCGTCGGCGTCACCGCCGTGCAGGTGGCCAATATCACCGTCATAGCGGGCGTCACCTTCTGGCTCGGCATGACCTCTGTGGTCGGCGTCGGCCTCATGGCGCGCGCCAGCGAGCTCGGCGCCATAGACAAGCTGCCGGCCTTCCTCAATTTCGGGCTCGGCCTCGCGACCTGCGCGGGCATCGGCTATTATGTCGTCTGGGTGTCGCTGCGCCGGCGCCGGGTGCGGCTGCGCGGGCATTTCTTCGAGCTGCCGGGCCTCGCGCCCACCGGCGGCCAGACTCTGCTCGGCGTCGCCGATCTCTGCTGCGCCGCGGCCGCGCTCTATGCGCTGCTGCCGCATGACGTCGATCTCGATTTCGCGACTTTCGTCTCGGTCTATGTCTTCGCCTGCATTCTCGGCGTCATCAGCCATGCGCCGGGCGGCATCGGCGTTTTCGAGGCGACGATGCTGAACGCGCTGCCCTCGCATTCGCAGGAGAGCCTGCTGGCCTCGCTCCTGCTGTTCCGCGTCATCTATTACTTTTTGCCATTTATTTTCGCGCTCGCGCTGCTCGGCGCCGATGAGGGCTCGCGGCGCTGGAACAGCCTGCGCGAGACCATCGCGCGCATATTGGAGACGCGCGAGTGATACGACTTTCGGCCGTGTTCTCCCGCTCACGGGGGAGCGCGAAACCGATCGGCCGCACGCCGCGTGATCGTGGAATAAAGACGTTTCCTCATCCAGGGACACGATGACGAGAGGACCGATGCCGGATCTACGCCGACGCTATCAGGGCGAAGCTCTGCTCGGCCTCGTCATCGACGCGCTGCCGGAGGCGGTCTTCGTCATCGATTCGGAGGCGCGCATCGTCGCCTCCAATCGCGCCGCGCGCTCCGTGCTGCCCTCCTTGCGGCCCAATGATCCGCTGGCGCGCAGCCTGCGCTCGCCCGATGTGCTGGACGCGCTGGACCGCGTGCTGCGCGGCGGCCAGCCGGAGAAGGTCATCTGGCTCGAGCGCCTGCCGGTGGAATGCTGGTTCGAGGTGCATATCGCGCCGCTGCGCCTCGAGGGCTATGAGAACGCCGCCGTGGTGAGCCTGCGCGATCTCACCGAATCGCGCCGCGTCGAGCGCATGCGCGTCGATTTCGTCGCCAACGCCAGCCATGAGCTGCGCACGCCGCTCGCCTCGCTGCTCGGCTTCGTGGAGACGCTGCAAGGCCCGGCGCGCGACGACGCCAAGGCGCGCGACCGCTTTCTCTCCATCATGCGCGATCAGGCGCAGCGCATGTCGCGCCTCGTCGACGATCTGCTCTCCCTCTCGCGCATCGAGCAGCATCTGCATCTGCGCCCGGACACGCCGGTCGATCTCGGCATTCTCGTCGCCCATATCGTCGACACGCTCGCGCCCATGGCGGAGGACGGCGGCATAGAGCTGAAGCTCGACATAGAGGACACGGTCGTCGTGCCGGGCGACCGCGACGAGCTCGCCCGCGTCGCCGAAAACCTCATCGAGAACGCGATCAAATACGGGGCGGGTCCGGTGGAGATCACGCTCTCGCCGCTCGGCGCCTCCGCCGTCTTCTCGGTGCGCGACCACGGCCTCGGCATCCCGCCGGAACATTTGCCGCGCCTCACCGAGCGTTTCTATCGCGTCGACGCCGGCAAGAGCCGCGCCAAGGGCGGCACGGGACTCGGCTTGGCGATCGTCAAGCATATCGTGGCTCGCCACCGCGGCAGGCTCGCCATAGATTCCGCGCCAGGAAAAGGCGCCACTTTCCGCGTATTTTTGCCATTGATCGACCCGGAAAAGCCCGACAGCGCCTGATCAAGCGCAGATTTAGCAAATAAATTCAGCTGGATGCTATGTCATGTGACAGTCATCCAGCTGTCGTAAAACCCTCGTCGCGCGCCTCTAGGGTGCGCCTCGCTGGGGCGCTGGACGCGCGCCGACACAGTGAACCTCGAGCTCGAAAGAGACCGAACATGCTTTCCAAAGTTTTCCATCGTGTCGCTCTGGCGACGACCCTGGCCGTCGCCACGGCCGGCGCCGCCCTCGCGATCGACATTTCGGGCGCCGGCGCCACCTTCCCCTATCCGATCTACGCCAAATGGGCGGACAGCTATAAGAAGGAGACCGGCAACGGCCTCAATTACCAGTCGATCGGCTCGGGCGGCGGCATCAAGCAGATCAAGGCGCGCACCGTGACCTTCGGCGCCTCCGACCAGCCGCTGAAGGCCGAGGAGCTGGAGGCCGCCGGCCTCACCCAATGGCCGCAGGTGATCGGCGGCATCGTGCCGGTCGTCAATCTGGACGGCGTCGCCTCCGGCGATCTCGTCCTCGACGGCAAGACGCTCGGCGCCATCTTCCTCGGCGAGATCAAGAGCTGGGACGACGCCGCGATCAAGAAGCTGAACCCGAAGGCCAAGCTTCCCTCGGCCGCGATCGCCGTCGTGCATCGTTCGGACGGATCGGGCACGACCTTCAACTTCACCAATTACCTGTCCAAGGTCAGCGCGGACTGGAAGGCCAAGGTCGGCGAGAACGCCTCGGTCGAATGGCCGGTCGGCATCGGCGCCAAGGGCAATGAGGGCGTCGCCAACAATGTGGCCAACACCAAGGGCGCCATCGGCTATGTCGAATACGCCTACGCCAAGCAGAACAAGCTGACCTACACCAAGCTCGTCAACAAGGACGGCAAGACCGTCGCGCCGACGACGCCGACCTTCCAGGCCGCGGCCTCCAACGCCGATTGGGCCAATGCGCCGGGCTTCTATCAGATCCTCACCGACCAGCCGGGCGCGCAGTCCTGGCCGATCACCGCCGCCACCTTCATTCTGCTGCCCAAGGCGCCGCAGGATACGGCTGCGGCCGGCGAGGCTCTGAAATTCTTCGGTTGGGCCTTCGCCAAGGGCAATAAGGCGGCCGAGGAGCTGGATTACATCCCGCTGCCGACCAATGTCGTGGCTCTGATCAAGAAGAGCTGGACGGCCAATATCAAGGATGCGAGCGGCAAGCCGCTGGCGTCGATCAACTGACGCATCGATGCGCGCCGGCGAGATCATCCTTGGACGAGATCATCCCTGGAGATATCGCCGGCGCCCCTCGACGCGAGGGGCAGAGGTGGCGGAATGGCGCGAGACGAACCGCCCGAGGACGAGCTTTCCCGCTTCTTTTCGACGCGGAACGCCTCGACGCGGTGAGTTCCCTCGAGACCTGCGCTATGACCTCAGATGAAAAATCCGCCTTCGGGAGCGCGCGATGGACGCCGGCTTCAACCGCCAAACGAGAGACAATAGCGTGTCGGACCTAGCAATCGTAGATGCGACGCCCCGCGCCGCCGAAGTCGACCGCGGGAAAGTTCTCGGCCGCATGGCCTTGTTCGACTTCTTCTTTCATAATTTGACCCGCGCCGCCGCGGTGCTCGTCCTTCTGATTCTCGGCGGCGTGATCTTCTCGCTGATCTATGGCTCGCTGCCGGCGATAAAGGCCTTCGGCCTCGGCTTTTTGACGACGGAATCGTGGAATCCCGTCACCGAGAGATTCGGCGCCGTCGCGCCCGTCTACGGCACTCTGGTGACGTCGACCATCGCCATGGTCATCGCCGTGCCGCTGGGCCTCGGCATCGCCATCTTCCTCACCGAGCTCTGCCCCCATGCGCTGCGCCGGCCGATCGGCGTCGCCATCGAGCTGCTCGCGGGCATCCCGTCGATCATCTACGGCATTTGGGGCCTGTTCGTGCTGGCGCCCTTCCTGCAGCAGCATGTGCAGCCGGCGCTGATCTCGCTCACCGCCGACATTCCCGTGCTGTCGAGCCTCTTCGCCGGCCCGCCCTATGGCATCGGCATGCTGACGGCCGGCTTCATTCTGGCGATCATGGTGCTGCCCTTCATCACCTCCATCTCGCGCGACGTGTTCGACACGGTCCCGCCGGTGCTGAAGGAGGCAGCCTCGGGCGTCGGCTGCACGACATGGGAAGTGATGCGCTATGTCGTCATCCCCTACACGCGCGTCGGCGTCATCGGCGGCGTGATGCTCGGCCTCGGCCGCGCTCTCGGCGAGACGATGGCCGTCACCTTCGTCATCGGCAACGCCCATAAGGTGTCGAGCTCGCTGCTCGCGCCCGGCACGACCATCTCGGCGACGATCGCCAATGAATTCACCGAGGCTGTCGGCGACCTCTACACTTCCGCGCTGATCGAGCTCGGCCTCATCCTCTTCGTCATCACCTTCTTCGTGCTGGCGGCGGCGCGCTTCATGCTGATGCGCATCGAGCAGAAATCGGGAGCCTGACCCTTGTCCCTCTACACCTCCCGCCGCCGCACCAATGTGATCGCCACCACGCTGTGCTGGACCGGCACCGTCTTCGGCCTCGCCTGGCTGGTGCTGATCCTCGGCGCGCTGATCTATGAGGGCGCGCGCGGCCTCTCGCCGGCCGTCTTCACCGAGATGACGCCGCCGCCCGGCGCCACCGGCGGCCTGCTCAACGCCATCGCCGGCTCGCTGGTGATGACGACGATCGGCGTGCTGCTCGGCACCCCGCTCGGAATGCTCGCCGGCACCTATATGGCCGAATATGGCCGCTACTCGAAGCTCAGCACCGTGGTGCGCTTCATCAACGACATTCTGCTCAGCGCGCCCTCCATCGTCGTCGGCCTCTTCGTCTATACGGTGGTGGTGGCGCAGGTCGGGCATTTCTCCGGCATAGCGGGCGCTCTGGCGCTGGGCGTGCTGGTGGTGCCTGTCGTCGTGCGCACCACGGAGGACATGCTGCTGCTGGTGCCGCTGCCGCTGCGCGAGGCGGCGACGGCGCTCGGCCTGCCGCGCTCCCATATGCTGATGCGCGTCGCCTATCGCGCGGCGAAATCCGGCATCGTCACCGGCGTGCTGCTGGCCATTGCGCGCGTCTCCGGCGAGACGGCGCCGCTGCTCTTCACCTCGCTCAACAATCAGTTCTGGAGCACGGATCTCAACGCGCCGGTCTCCAGCCTGCCCGTCGTCATCTTCCAATTCGCGCTCTCGCCCTACAAGGACTGGCAGCAGCTCGCCTGGACCGGCGCTCTGCTCGTCACCATCGCCGTCCTTCTGCTCTCCATCACCGCGCGCGCGCTCAGCAGCCAGGGAAAAAACAAATGACCGCCATGCCGGTTGTCGAAGCCACTATTCCGACGAAAGTCTCGGTTCGCGATCTGGATTTCTATTACGGGTCGTCGAAGGCGCTGAAATCGATCTCGCTGCCGCTCTACACCCATAAGGTGACGGCCTTCATCGGCCCGTCCGGCTGCGGCAAATCGACTCTGCTGCGCATATTGAACCGCATGTACGACCTCTATCCCAAGCAGCGCGCCGAGGGCGAGGTGCTGCTCGACGGCGAGAATATTCTCGACCCGCACATCGATCTCAACCTGCTGCGCTCGCGCGTCGGCATGGTGTTCCAGAAGCCGACGCCCTTCCCCATGTCGATCTACGACAATATCGCCTTCGGCATTCGCCTCTACGAGAAGCTCTCGCGCAGCGAGCTCGACGGGCGCGTCGAGGCGGCGCTGCGTGGCGCGGCGCTGTGGGACGAGGTGCGCGACAAGCTGAATTCGAGCGGCCTCGGCCTCTCGGGCGGCCAGCAGCAGCGCCTGTGCATCGCGCGCACCGTCGCCATTCAGCCAGAGGTGATCCTCTTCGACGAGCCCTGCTCGGCGCTGGACCCGATCTCGACCGCGAAGATCGAGGAGCTCATCGACGAAATGTCGGAGCGCTACACGATCGCCATCGTCACCCACAACATGCAGCAGGCGGCGCGCGTCTCCGATTTCACCGCCTTCATGTATCTCGGCGATCTCGTCGAATTCGGCGAGACCAATAATCTCTTCACCGCGCCGCAGAACAAGAAGACGCAGGACTATATCACCGGCCGCTTCGGCTGAGCGCGCATCGCGCACGAGGACATTGAGACCATGAGCGAACATATCGTCAGCTCCTATGACCGCGACCTCGAAGTGCTCGGCCGCAGAATCGCCGAGATGGGAGGCATCGCCGAGAAAATGCTCGCCGAAGCCATGGATGCGCTCGCCAATTTCGACATTGAGCTCGCCCATCGCGTCGTCGCCACCGATCAGCGCCTCGACGCGCTGCAGCGGGAGATAGAGGAGAACGCCATCCTCACCATCGCGCGGCGGCAGCCGCTCGCTATCGATCTGCGCGAATGCATCGCCGCTATGCGCATCGCCGCCGATCTCGAGCGGGTCGGCGATCTCGCCAAGAGCATCGCCAAGCGCACGGTGAAGATCCTCTCCGAGGCGCGCGTGCCGCGCGCCGTCATCGGCCTCAAGACGATGGCGGAAGTCGCCGCCATACAGCTGAAGGACGTGCTCGACGCCTACGCCCAGCGCGATGTCGAGCGCGCCCGCGCCGTGTGGACCAACGACAGCGAGCTCGATGCGCTGGAAGATTCGGTGTTCCGCGATCTCCTCACCTTCATGATGGAGGACCCGCGCAACATCTCCTTCTGCACGCATCTGCTCTTCTGCTCGAAGAACATAGAGCGCATCGGCGATCACACCACCAATGTCGCCGAGACGATCGTCTATCTCGTCACTGGCGAGGCGATGCCGACCGACCGCCCCAAAGGCAAATCGGCGAGCCTTCCCGCCAGCGCGGAACCGGATGAGCCTACGAAATGAATGAAATCCGCGTCGCCGCTCCGCGCGAGGCGCCGCACGACCGCGCGCCGCGCATACTCGTCGTCGAGGACGACGCGGCGCTGGCGCTGCTGCTCGGCTATAATCTCGAGGCCGAGGGCTTTCTCGTCGAGCATATAGAGCGCGGCGACGAGGCGGAGATCCGTCTCTCCGAATCGCAGCCCGATCTCGTTATTCTCGACTGGATGCTGCCCGGCGTCTCCGGCCTCGAGATCTGCCGACGGCTGCGCGCGCGCGACGACACGCGCAGCATGCCGATCATCATGCTCACCGCGCGCGGCGACGAGAATGAGCGCGTGCGCGGCCTCTCCATCGGCGCCGACGATTATGTGGTGAAGCCCTTCTCGCCGCCGGAGCTGATGGCGCGCGTGCATGCGCTGCTGCGCCGCGCGCGGCCGGAGCGCGTGGCGACGCGGCTCGTCGCCGGCGACATAGACCTCGACCGCGAGACGCGCCGCGTGAAGCGCGGCGGGCGCGAGATTCATCTCGGCCCGACGGAGTTCCGTCTGCTGGAATATCTGATGGAAAAACCCGGCCGCGTCTTCTCGCGCGCGCAATTGCTCGACAGCGTGTGGGGGCTCTCGGCGGAGATCGACGAGCGCACCGTCGACGTGCATGTCGGCCGTCTGCGCAAGGCGATCATCCGCGGCCGCGAGAAGGACCCGATCCGCACCGTGCGCGGCACCGGCTATTCCTTCGACGAGACCTTCGGGAGGAATTGAGGGGCGATGCGAGCCTGAAGGCTCGCGGTCCAGGGGGCGCTTTGGATCGCGAGCCTTCAGGCTCGCTTTTGTCTGCACGCGCTCCCTCTGCCCATCGTCATTGCGAGCGCAGCGAAGCAATCCAGAGCCGTGGGGCGGCCCCTGGATCGCATCGTCGCTACGCTCCTCGCGATGACGGCGGCGGCGGGCTCGACCTATGAACGCCCCGCCAGCTCCGCCGCGCGATAGCCCGACCTTATCGCGCCTTCAATCGTCGCCGGAAGGCCGGTCGCAGTCCAATCGCCGGCGAGGAAGAGATTGCGCCACCCCGTCACAGCGCCGGGGCGGCGCAGCTGCTGCGCCGGCGTCGCGGCGAAAGTGGCGCGCTTTTCCTTGACGATCTGCCATTGCGGCAGCTCCACCGGCAGGCCCGTGGCGGCGGCTGCCTCGGCCCATATGCGCTCGGCGAGGCTCTCGCGGGAATCGTCCATCAACCGATCGGCGCCGCTGATCGTCACCGAGAGCCTGTCCTCGAAAGCGAACAGCCATTCGGTGAGCGAGCCGATCATGCCGAGCAGCGCCGGCTGCCCCGGCGGCGGCGCGATCTTGAAATGCGCATTGACGATGCCGCGGAAATCATCCGGCGCGACGAGGCCCGGAACGAGCTCCTGCGCCGCCCAGGGCGGGACGGCGAGCGCGACGCTGTCATTCTCGCCGAGCGCGATTTTCTCGTCGCCGAAATCGAGCGCTGTGGCGCGCTCGCCGGAAAATTCGATTCCCTTCAGCCGCGCGGCGAAGCGCGGCGCGGCGCCACGCGCGGCGAGAGCGCTCAGCGCCGGCTCGATGAACGCCGTCCCGAGCCCGCGCCGCGCGACCAGCGGACGGCAAGCGGCGCCGCCAGCGGCCAGCGTCTCGCGCAGCACGGCGGCGGCGAGCGCGGCGGAGGAGCAGCGCGGCTCCGTATTGAGCGCGGAGAGCAGCACCGGCCCCCACAGCCGCTCATAGAGCACGCCCGAGCAATTCATCGCCTCGCCGATGGTCGCGCCCTTTTTGGCGAGGAGAATGCCGATCGCGCCGAGATAATCCGCAGGCGCCGTGCCGGGCACGCGGCGATCCGCCACGAAAATCCACCAGGGCAGGCGCGAGGCGTTCGGCCTCATGCGCCAGCGCGTTCCGTCGCGCGTGTCCAAAAAGTCGAAGGCGCATTCCTTCGGCCCGACCAGCTCATCCACCGAGCCGATGCGGCGGGCGTAATCCAGCGCCGTGGCGTTGCCGGAGAGCAGCAGATGATTGCCATTGTCGATGACGAGATCGAGGCTGGAATCATAATAGGACCGGCAGCGCCCGCCCGCCATGCGCGCGGCTTCATAGAGCGCGACGCTGCGGCCCTCGTCGGTCAGACGAATGGCGCAGGAGAGGCCGGCGAGACCCGCGCCGATGATATGCGTCGTTCCGCTCACGTCAGCGCGAATCTCAGCAGGGCCAGCAGGACTTTCGTCCGCGAGGCGGAGACCGGCACGCGCGGCGGCGCGAAGCCGCGCGCCACCAGACGATCGAGAACCGAGCGATAGGCCGTCGCCATCAGATAGGGCGCCTTCACCGCGCGCTGCGGCGAGACGCGCATCAGCAGCTCCGATTCCGCATAATGCTTGCGCGCGCGCTCGGCCACTGCAGCGCAGACTTGCTGAAGGCCGGGGTGCGCCAGCACCGCGCCGCGCGCGAAATCGGTGACGCCGGCCGCCTCCAGCGCCTCGCGCGGGAGATAGAGCCGCCCGCGCGCCTCGTCCTCGTCGAGATCGCGCAGAATATTGGTGAGCTGCAAGGCGCGGCCCATGTGATAGGCGAGCATGCGCGCCTTGGTCGGCAGCGCGCCGCTGGCGCTCTCCGCCTCATCGGCGAGGCCGAAGACCCGCACCGAGAGCCGCCCCACCGCGCTCGCCACATGATCGCAATAGAGATCGAGCCGATCCCATTCCGGCGCGCGAATATCCTCCACGACATCCATGGCCATGCCGTCGATGACCGCCTCGAAATCGGCGCGCTCGAGGCCGAAGCGGCGCACCGGCCGCGCCAGATCGGCGCAACGCTTATGCGTGCGGCCGGCGTAGAGCGCGTCGAGATCGCGCCGCCAATCGTCGAGCTGGGAGAGGCGCAGGGCGCGGTCGCCCTCCTCGTCCGCAATGTCGTCGACGGCGCGGCAGAAGCCGTAGATCGCATACATTGCGTCGCGCCGCTCGGGCTCGAGAATGCGCATGGCGAGATAGAAAGAGCTTTTCGCGGCGACCCGCGGCGCCTCGGGGGCGATCGTCTCCATGCTCATCGCGCGACGCTCGCGGCGGAGGCGGCGCGCGGCGAGACGAGCCGGCGCAGCAGAGTGATCCCGGCGCCGGCCAGCGCCGTGAGCAGATATTGGCGCTTGGAGGCGTGAACCTTCTCGCTCAGCGGATCGGCGACACGCAGCCGCGCGGTGAGCGTCTCGGCGAGGCGCTGGATCGCGCCCACTTCCATGGCGAGGCGCGTGTCGACGATGAGATCGGCGAAAGGCGCGCTCTCCTTCAGCAGCCCCTGCGTGCGCTCGGCCAGCGCGCGCAATGTCGCGGCGAGCTGCGGCGAGGCGCGATCGGCGGCGAGCATCTCGACGCTCGCGCCATTGGCGGCGAGCATGTCCTGCGGCAGATAGACGCGATCGAGATTGCGATAATCTTTCGCGCAATCCTGCAGATGATTGATGATCTGCAGCGCCGCGCAGAGCGCGTCATTCGGCCCCCATGTCCGCGCGCGATCCTCGCCATGGACGTCGAGCACGAAGCGGCCGACCGGCATGGCCGAATAGCGGCAGTAATCGATGAGATCGTCCCAGTCGCGATAGCGCAACTGCGTCACGTCGCGGCGGAAGGCGATGAGCAGATCCTGCGCATGGCGAGGCTCGAGGCCGCGCTCGGCCAGCTCGGCGCGCAGCCGCGAGGCGACGGGAATATCCTCGCCGGAGCCGAGCAGCGCCGCCTCCATGCGGTCCAGCATGGCGATCTTCTGATCGCCCGGGAGCGTCGCATGGTCGGAGATATCGTCCGCGGCGCGCACGAAATCGTAAAAGGCGAGGACGGCCGCGCGATGGCGCGGCGCGAAGAGAGAGGCGACGGGGAAATTCTCGTCCTTATGGCCCTTCCCCGAAGCGGCGGCGGCGATGTCGCTCATGTGATCGCTCATCCTCTTCAGGGGGCCTGGTAACGGCCCTTCCAGGCGCCGCCGCGCCCGCGTGTGTGCCGCCAGGCGGACAATAGCGTGAACCACGTATAGCAGGCCGCGACCGCCGGCAAGGCGAAGGCGCCGAGCCGATTGCGTCCGTAGAAACGCAGAGACGGCATATAGGACTGCGCCATCAATAGATAGGCGACGAGCGCGATATAAGCCGCCGGCTCCGGCGCCGCGAAGGCGAGAATGGGCGGCGCGAGATAGACGAGGCCCATGCCGAGAACCGCGCCGGCCAGCCGCCAGGGCGAATAGCCCAATTGCGCATAGGCCGAGCGCGTCACCATCTGCTCGATGTCGCGCAAATGCGGATAGGGCCGCAGGCTCCAGGCGTCGTCGGTGAGGCCGAGCCAGATCGGCCCCTGCTTCTTCATGAGCTTGCCGAGCGCGCAATCATCGATCAGCGCGCCGCGGATTTGTTGCAGGCCGCCGGCCTCCTCCAGCGCCGCGGGGCGCACTAGCATCACCCCGCCGGCCGCCCCGGCGACCGGGCTTTTCGGGTCGTTCACACGCGGGAAGGGGTAGAGCATCTGGAAGAAGAAGACGAAAGCCGGCACGAACCACCGCTCGGCGAGGCTCTCGCAACGCAGCTTGACCATCAGCGAGGAGAGCACCGTCCCCCGCGCCGCCGCGCCGGCGACGAGCCGCTCGACGAGGCCGGGGGCGAAGGCGATGTCGGCGTCGCAGAACAAGATGAAATCGGGCGAGACGCCGCTGGAAAGGACATGGGCGACGCCGCGGTCCATGGCCGCGAGCTTGCCGGTCCAGCCCTGCTCCGGGCGCCCCTGGAGCACGGTGAGGCGATCCTCGGCGCGCTCCTCGCTGGCGCAGGCGCGGGCGACCTCGGCCGTGCCGTCGGAACTCTCGTCATCGACGAGGACGATCTCGAGCCGGCCAGAAAATTCCTGGCGGAACAAGGATCGCAGGCCGATGGCGACGACATCCGCCTCGTCGCGCGCCGGAATGACGGCGACGACGCGGACGCCCTTGGGGACTTGCGCGCCCTTGGGGACGAAACGGCGGTCGTGCTCAGTGAGGCGCCAGAAGCCGCCATTGCCGAGCAGGAGATAGAGCCAGACGAGGAGGCCGACGCCTCCGAGGACAATCGCGATCATATTCCGAGCGTTCGCGTCGCCGGGGTCGCCGGGGACGATGTGACGAGGGCTCGGCCATAGCATCGCCGCGGCCGCGAGGCCAGCCCGGCCGGCGGCGGCGCTACAGGGCAATCGGGTGAATGCCGAAACGGGCGCGCTCACCCTCCCCTTCAGGGGGAGGGTCGGCCGGCGATAGCCGGACGGGGTGGGGTTCGCGGCGAAGACTCGGGGTGTCACCCCCTCCCGATCGCCTGCGGCGCTCGACCTCCCCCCTCGAGGGGGAGGTGGACACGCCTCTTCGATCTCCACTTCTCGTTCGCCCGATCGCCCTGGCGGCTCCGCATCGCAACCGCCGGCGTCTAAGGGATTTTCCTCAGAAATGGCCGGCGGCGGCTTCTCTTCCATCTGGAACAGGCGTATATCGCCGCGCCGGCGCAGCCGGGTCCGAGCATGTCGAACAGCATGTCGAGGGACCGGCGGCGCGCCCGCGCATTCCGATGTCATTCGAGGAAATTTCCATGGATCCCAATGTGGCGCGTGACGCGGCGGGCTCTTCCTCTCGATGCGACACGGAGGGCGCGGCGGCGACGCAGCCGGCGCCCGTCGCCGAAGGACACGGCTCGGCGACGAGCGCGGGCCTCATCATCGGCTCGATCGGCGTCGTCTATGGCGACATCGGCACCAGCCCGCTCTATGCGCTGCGCGAGTCGCTCGCCCACGCCAAATCCGGCGGGCTCGGCGAGGATGTCGTCATCGGCACGATCTCGCTGCTCATTTTCGCGCTGATCTTCACCGTCACCGCGAAATATGTGTTCTTCCTGATGCGCGCCGACAATCGCGGCGAGGGCGGCATTCTCTCGCTGATGGCGCTGGCGCAGATCGCGCTGGGCCGGCGCGCGAGGCCGGTCTTCCTTCTCGGCGTCGCCGGCGCGGCGCTGTTTTCCGGCGACGCCATCATCACCCCAGCCATCTCTGTGCTCTCGGCGGTCGAGGGGCTCGAGATCGTCAATCCAAAATTCGGCGAATTCGTCTTCCCCATCACCGTCGCGATTCTCGTCTCGCTGTTCTGGGCGCAGAGTCACGGCACGGCGCGCGTCGCCGCTCTGTTCGGCCCGGTAATGGCGGTGTTCTTCATCGTCATGGCGGCGCTCGGCGCCTCCCATATCGGCGACGCCCCGCAAGTGCTGCGCGCCTTCGATCCGCGCCATGGCTTCATGTTTCTGCTCACCCATGGCTGGATCGGCTTCGCCGTGCTGGGCTCGGTCTTCCTCGTCGTCACCGGCGCCGAGGCGCTCTACGCCGATATGGGCCATTTCGGCCGCGCACCGATCCAGATCGCCTGGATCTTCTTCGTGCTGCCGGCCCTGTTCCTCAATTATCTCGGCCAGGGCGCGCTGATCCTCGCCGATCCCAAGGCGATCGAGAATCCCTTCTTCCTGCTGG
Organism: Methylosinus sp. R-45379; assembly: GCF_001644125.1. Lineage (NCBI taxonomy): Bacteria > Pseudomonadati > Pseudomonadota > Alphaproteobacteria > Hyphomicrobiales > Methylocystaceae > Methylosinus > Methylosinus sp. R-45379. The sequence goes on along the minus strand of NZ_LUUM01000309.1, from coordinate 85,122 downwards.
CGCCGGACTGGGCGCTGCTGCCGCTGGTCATTCTCTCGACGCTCGCCACCGTCATCGCCAGCCAGGCGGTCATCACAGGCGCCTTCTCCATCGTGCGCCAGGCGATACAGCTCGGCCTGCTGCCGCGCCTCGAGATCACCCACACTTCCGCGACGCAGGAAGGGCAGATCTACATCGGCCGCGTCAATCGGCTGCTGCTGATCGGCGTGCTGGTGCTGGTCACGACCTTCAAAAGCTCGAGCGCGCTCGCCTCCGCCTATGGCATCGCCGTCACCGGCACGATGGTGACGACAACGGCGCTCGCCTTCATCGTGGTATGGCGCAAATGGCATTGGCCGCTCTGGGCGGCGTCGCTGTTCATCCTCGCCTTCCTCACCGTCGATCTCGCCTTTCTGGCCGCCAATCTCATGAAGGTGGTCGAGGGCGGCTGGGTTCCGCTGCTGCTCGGCGGCGGCTCCATGGTGGTGATGTGGACTTGGGTGCGCGGCACATCCTTGCTCGCCGAGAAGACGCATCGCGATTCGATCCCGATCCGCGATCTCATCGCCATGCTGGAGAAATCCAAGCCGACGCGCGTGCCCGGCACGGCCGTCTTCCTGACCAGCGACCCGGAGGTCGCGCCCACCGCGCTGCTGCACAATCTCAAGCACAATAAGGTGCTGCACGAGCGCGTGCTGGTCATTTGCGTCAACACGGAGGACACGCCGCGCGTGCCGCCGGAAAAGCGTTTCGAGATCGAGAAGCTCGCGCCCGACTTCACCCGCGCGACTTTGCACTTCGGCTTCATGGAGAGCCCGCGCGTGCCGGCGGCGCTGGCGGCGATGCGCAAGGCGGGCGTCAAATACGATATTATGACCACCTCCTTCTTCCTCGGCCGCCGCTCGATCAAGGAGAGCCCGGCCTCGGAAATGCCGGTCTGGCAGGACAAGCTCTATGTCGCTCTGACCCGGCAATCGGCCAACGCCACCGACTTCTTCTCCATACCGACCGACCGCGTGGTGGAGCTGGGCGCTCAGCTGACGATTTGATTATGACAACCGAAACAAAAGAAGAGCAGGACCCAACAGATTTTTTCAAGGGACTCGTGGGGCTGATTTATATTTCGACAGGCGTGTTTTTGGGAATAATGCATTTGCTTAAAGCAATTAATTTTGTAGATACATTTGGATTTCTAGCATTATATTCTATTGTTATAACTTACTTTGCGCTGACTGTTTTATTTATATCATATATAATATATACTAATTTAGATATTTTTCGAAAATACGTTATGACGCGCTATGTAAAAAATGGCGACGCCGGTATGAAAATTTTACTTACTTTTGTTTTTTTAATTGTTTTGGCAGCAGTTGTGCTTCCGACTTGGAAATTTGGGTTCTTGCAAATAATAAGAAACTTTGTTGAACGTGGCGAATCGAGAGTTTTGGTTACAGTACACTTAGCAATTGCGTTTTTAGTGTTCGCTTCTTGGTCTGGTGTCTGCGTTCTCGATATCTCTAGAAAGAACGCAGAGCCGAAGAATTGACCATTTCTATTCCAGAGGATTTTATAAGAGGGATGAAATCCACGGACAGAGCCGTCGCAGGCGCGATTACGTGGTTTCCACGATTTGCCCTCGCGCCGCGCATTTCCGAGAATCGCGCCAGCGAGCAGTGTCGCGTGCGCGTAGCCTGGGAGGGCCGCCTCCCCCGCGCCGCGACCGGCGGGAGGATGCAATGGCCAATCTGAATTTCGACGATTTTCGCGATCTCGGAAAATATCAGCTCGACGCCTTCAACACCGCGACCAGCTCGACGGCCAAGAGCCTGCGCGCCATAGCGGAGGAGGCGACCGACTACTCCAAGCAGTCGCTCGACAATAGCCGCAACTATTTCGAGAAGCTGCTGCGCGTGCAGAAGATCGACGACATCATGCAATTGCAGTCGGAATTCTACCGCAACGCCTATGGCGATTTCTTCGCCCGCGCTTCGCGCGTCGGCGAGCTGTGCTCCAACCTCGCCAAGGAAGCCTTCGTCTCCGCCCAGAGCGCGGGAGAGCAGGCGGCCAAGGCGAACCAGGAGGCGGCCAGCAAGATCATCGCCGACATCAGCGAGCAGACCGAGAAGCTCGCCGCCAAGGCGCGCGAGGCGGGCAAGGGGGAGCATTAGCAAAGGCGCCCTTGCGCCGGCGCGCGAGTTTTGCCACATAGGGCGCGGGAGGTTGGCGGTGGACGCTCCACTCGCCAACCGGGTCAGGTCCGGAAGGAAGCAGCCCTAACGAGTTCCGGGCGGGTCTTCGTCCAGCCTCCCACTTTAGGTTTTGCGGAGAATTTTGCATATGAGCGATGCGTCGTATCACGGCTCCTGCCAATGCCGGGCGGTGACATTCGAAGCGACGCTGGACCTCGACCACACCATCACATGCAATTGCTCCCGTTGTCAGCGGATGGGCGCCGTCTTGAGCTTCACGCCCGCGGAAAAATTCCGCTTGAGCTCGGGCGAGGACGCTCTCGGCGAATATCGTTTCAACACGAAGATGATCGCTCACCGATTCTGCAAGATCTGCGGGATCGAGCCCTTCGCGCAGGGCGTGTCGCCGAATGGCGCGCAAATGGTCGCGGTCAACGTCAATTGCCTCGACGGCGTCGATCCGCGCGCGCTGGCGTCGACACACGTCGACGGGCGAAACGTCTAGATTTTCGCCGCATGGCGGTGGATAAGGCGGTCGCGAGCCTTTAGACTTCCGCCATGGATGACGCGATGTTTCCCGATCCGCAAGCCGCCGGCGCGCCTTCCGCCGCCTATCGCGTGCTGGCGCGCAAATATCGCCCCTCCGGCTTCGCCGATCTCATCGGCCAGGAGCCGATGGTGCGCACGCTCGAGAACGCCTTCGCGCTGAACCGCATCCATCAGGCCTATCTCTTGACCGGCGTGCGCGGCGTCGGCAAGACGACCACCGCCCGCATTCTCGCCCGCGCCTTCAATTACGAGCTTCCCGCACAGGACGGCCGCCCCGGCGTCGATCGCCCGACGATCCATATGGACGCGCTCGGCGCGCATTGTCAGGCGATCATCGATTCGCGCCATCCCGATGTGCTGGAGATGGACGCCGCCTCGCACACCGGCATCGACGACATTCGCGAGATCATCGAGAATGCGCGCTATCGCCCTGTGATGGCGCGCGTCAAAGTCTACATCATCGACGAAGTGCACATGCTCTCCAAGGCCGCCTTCAACGGCCTGCTGAAGACGCTGGAAGAGCCGCCGGAGCATGTGAAATTCATCTTCGCGACGACGGAGATCGACAAGGTTCCCGTCACCGTGCGCTCGCGCTGCCAGCGCTTCGATCTGCGCCGCATAGACGCCGGCCTGCTCGCCGCGCATTTGCGCAAGATCTGCGATCTCGAGAGCGTGACGATCGAGGACGAGGCGCTGGCCATGATCGCCCGCGCAGCGGAAGGCTCGGCGCGCGACGCGCTGTCGCTGCTCGATCAGGCCATCGCCCATGGCGCGGCGGGCGGCGGCGCGATCGCCGCGCAGGACCTGCGGCTGATGCTGGGCGTCGCCGACAAATCGCGCGTCATCGATCTCTTCGAGGCGGCGATGAAGGGCGAGATCGCCGCCGCCATCGCTTTGCTGCAAGACCAATACGACGGCGGCGCCGATCCGGCGCAAGTGCTGCTGGAGCTGGCCGAATTCACCCATCTGGTGACGCGGCTGAAGCTCGCGCCGGACGCCGCGCAATCCAATGCGCTGACCGAGGAGGAGCGCCGCCGCGGCGGCGATGCGGCGGGAACGCTCTCCATCTCCGTGCTGACGCGGGCGTGGCAGATTTTGATGAAAGGCGTCGATGAGCTGCGCAGCTCGCCGCGTCCTCTCGCCAGCGCCGATATGGTGCTGGTGCGCCTGACCCATGCCGCCGAAATGCCCTCGCCGGAGGAGGCGCTGCGCAAGCTCGGCTTCGGCCAGGGCGGCGCGCCGCGTCCCGCGCCGGGCTCCGTCCCCGCGGCGGCGCCCGGCGAGCGGCCCCCGGTCGCGTTCGCGCCGGCGCCCAAGCCCGCGGCTTTCTCGCCAGCGCCTTCGGCACTCGCGACCAGCGCCGCGCCGGCCCAGCGCCGCGCCGCGGAGCCATCCCCGTCGGCGGGGGTGAAAATCGCCGATTTCCGCGCCCTCGTGGCCCTGGCGGGCGAGAAGCGCGACATACAATTGAAGATCGCGCTCGAGACGGAAGTTCGCCTCGTGCGCTTCGAGCAGGGGCGCATCGAGTTCGAGCTGGCGCCGGGCGGCTCGACGCGGCTGCCGCAGCTTTTGATGCAAAAGCTGCAGGACTGGACCGGGACGCGCTGGCTGGTGGCGCTCGCCGCCGGCGGCGCGCCGACGCTGCGCGAGGAGGCCTTGGCCCGCGAGAGCGAGAAGCGCTCCGGGATCGAGGCCGATCCGCTGGTGGCGAGCATATTGGCGCGGTTTCCCGGCGCGGAGATCGTCGCCGTGCGCGGCAAGGAGACGGAGCCGGCCGCGACGGCCGGCGCCGAATTGGCTTATGACGACGAGGAGCCGGACGACGTGTGAAACGTCGCTGCGCGAGGAGAGAAATATGCTCGACTTCATGGGACTGATGAAGCAGGCGCAGGCCATGCAATCGAAGATGGCCGAGCTGCAAGGGCAGCTCGAACAGACTCTGGTGGAAGGCGAAGCCGGCGGCGGGCTCGTGAAAGTGGTCATGACCGCCAAAGGCGCGCTGCAGCGCCTCGCCATCGATCCGAGCCTGCTGAAGCCGGAAGAGAGCGACATTCTCGAGGATCTGATCGTCACCGCCCATGCGCAGGCGCGCGCCAAGGCGGAGGAGACGCTCGCCGAGAAGATGAAGGAAGTGACCGGCGGATTGCAGCTGCCGCCGGGGCTGAAGCTGCCGTTCTGATCGGAGCGAGTAGCGAATAGCGAGTAGACCTATTCGCTATTCGCTACTCGCTATTCGCCACTCACCAGGCTCCCCCCATTGGCCGAACGCATCGCCGGACCTGAGATCGAGCGCCTCGTGCAATTGCTGGCGCGATTGCCCGGGCTCGGGCCGCGTTCGGCGCGGCGCGCCGTGCTGCATCTCATGCGCAAGCGCGAGGAATTGCTCGGCCCGCTCGGCGAGGCGATGCGCGTCGCGCATGAGCGCATCCTCACCTGCACGACCTGCGGCAATATCGACACCAGCGATCCCTGCGCCATCTGCCGCGACGGGCGGCGCGACGCCGGCATTCTGGTCATCGTCGAGACGGTGGCCGATCTCTGGGCGCTGGAGCGCGCCGGACTGCTGGCGGCGCGCTATCATGTGCTCGGCGGCGTTCTGTCGCCCCTGGATGGCGTCGGCCCCAATGAGCTCAACATTGCGAGCCTGATGCAGCGCGTGAGCGAAGGCTCCGTGCGCGAGGCGATCATCGCCGTGAACGCCACGGTCGACGGGCAGACGACGGCGCATTATCTCGCCGATCTTCTGGCCCCGCTCGGCGTGAAGACGACGCGCCTCGCCCATGGCGTGCCGGTCGGCGGTGAGCTGGATTATCTCGACGAAGGCACGCTGGCCGCAGCGCTGGAGCGCCGCACGGCGTTTTGAGGCGAGCCCCCCCGAACGAAAGACCGGGTCGCCGGCGCGCCTGGGGAGGGGTTGCGCCGACGACCCGTAGTCGGGCCAAGTCGAGGATGCGAAAAAAGTCGAGGATTTAGAAAAGTCGGGGCGGCTCGAAACAGGTCAGCGAAGAAAAAGCGCAGGCAGATTCATGCGGTTTCTGTCCGCTCACTTTGCAAATCGCGGCCTTCGCCGCCTTCCTTCTCCCCGCTCGCGGGGAGAGGGAGAATGCGATCACGGCGCGGGGGCGGATTTCGCGCCGCCCGTCGGCGCCTCGGAGACCAGCGCCACCTTGGAGTAGCCGGCGGCATTGATCGCCCCCATGGCCTCGACGACGCGCCCGTAAGGCACGGTCTTGTCGGCGCGCACATGGATGCGGCGGTCCTTGCTGTTGTCGCTGCCGTCGCTGAGCGCGGCGAGCAATCCGTCCGCCGGAACCTCGCGCTTGTCGACGAAGAAGCCTCCGCCCGCGTCGACGCTGACGACGATCGGCGGCTTCTGATCGTTGAGCTGCTTGGCCTGCACCTTCGGCAGATCGACCGGAATGCCGGAGGTCATCAGCGGCGCGGCGACCATGAAGACGATGAGCAGGACGAGCATCACATCGACGAGCGGCGTGACATTGATATCGGCGATCGGCTGAGAATCGAATTCCGAATCGTGCTTACGCAACGCGAAGGCCATGACGCTCTCCCTTGCGCGAAAGATGACGGGACAGCTCGACCTCGAAGACGCCGATGAAGGCGGTCACGCGCTTGCCGTAAGCGCCGATGTCGCCGCTGATGCGGTTGTAGAAGACCACCGCCGGAATAGCGGCGACGAGGCCGAGCGCGGTGGCGAACAGCGCCTCGGCGATGCCGGGCGCGACCACGGCGAGGCTGGTGTTGTTGGAGGCGGCGATGCCTTGGAAGGAGTTCATAATGCCCCAAACCGTGCCGAACAGGCCGACGAAAGGCCCGACAGCGCCGATGGTGGCGAGCCCCGGCAGACGCTGCTGGAGCTGATCGAGCGCGGCGGCGCTGGCCAGCACGGAGACGCGATGCACGCGCTCCTGCAGAGCGTCGCGCTGCCCCTCGGAGGCGACAAGATCGGAAGAGCGCTGATACTCCTCCACCGCGGCCTTGTAGACCTGCGCCAGAGGATCGCTGGCCGGCGCGGCGAGGAAGGCGGGCGCGACCTCCGTCACCGGGAGATCGTTCTGAACGCTCTCGATGAGCGCGCTGGCGCGGCGATGCAGCAGCGACAGGCGAATGAGCTTCTCGGCGATCACGGCCCAACCCCAGGCCGAAGCGAGCAGCAGCAGCACGATGACGGTCTTGACGATCGAATCCGCCTGCAGAAACAGCTCGACCGGTGAGAGGGCGTGGGCGACGGCGGCCGAAGCCGCGCCGATTGCTGAATCACTCATCTTGATTTTCGTCCTTTGTCGGCGAGAGAGACTTTTGCGGCGAGCGTCCTCGCCGCGGCTTTCGAGCGAATTAGAAGACGACGCCGCCGCTGACGGCGAAGACGCGTCCGATCGCCGGCAGCGATCCGCAGCGCGAGCCGACGCGCGTCGCTATGGCGTCCAGCGTGGCGTTGCCGGAGGAGGAGACGATGTTGAATCCCGTCATCGCGCCGCCGGCGCTGAATGTCGCGCGATAGGCGACGCGGCCATGCTTGGGAATAGGCCCGTCCGGCGCCGCGGTGCGCGCCGAGCGCTGCATGCAGGAGAGGAACTGATTGGCGGCGATGGATTGCTGCGCATTGGAGTTGGCCGTCGCGGCCTGCGAAGGCGCGGCGTCCTGGCGCGCGGCGGCGGCGGGGCGCGGCGTCGGCGGCTTTTTCTCCACCACTTTGGGAACGGGCTTGGGCGCCGGCGGCTTCGGCGGCTCGATCGGCGCGACAGGCTCGATCGCCTCGGGCGGCGGCGGCGTGTCGTCGATCTCCTCGGGCTGCGGAATCTCCTCCGGCGGCGGCTGATCGACCGCAGGGCTGGGCACGACGACGAGCTCGAGCGGCTCTTCCGTCGTCGGCTCCGTATGCGGCAGCGCGAAATTCACCGCCGCGGTCAGGAGCAGCGCATAGGCCAGCACCGCCGCGACGCGCACCGGATAATTCGGACGGCCGCCATCGGGCAGCAGAAGCGATTGGGTGGTGCGAAACTCTCCCGTCGTCGTGATCGTTTCCGGCGCCGCAATGAACGCCTCCGCAGCCGCAGCCGTCATGGAATGATCCCCCTCGTGCGAAACATTACCTGCCATTAAAGATTATAATTCCTATAGAAGCAATGGGCTTAATTGCGCCTTTTGTCGATTCGGCGAAATTCGCTCGCTGGCGCCGATCCCGCAGAAACAATGTGCTACGCCGGCGGAAGACGAGAGGCCGTCATTTCGTGTCCGCCAGCCCGATGCGCCGCGCTGCGCCGCGAGCCGCCACGAAAGCGCTCGAAAAGCTGGCTTGAAGCAGATAGCCGCCGGTCGGCGCGTCGAAATCCAGCATCTCGCCGGCGATGAAGACTCCGGGAAGCCTCTTCAGCATCAGATCGTCGTCGAGCTCCGCGAAGCGCAGGCCGCCGGCGCTGGAAATCGCGCGGTCGAGGCCCGCCGTCGCGACAATGGCGAGCGGCAGGCTTTTCACGCGCTCGGCGAGCGCTCCGGCCTCCTGCGGCAATGGCCCGGAGAGGCGCAGCAGCGCGATCTCCGATTTCGTCAGCCGCAAAGTCTTGCGCAGAAATGTCGCGAGCGATTGCTTTTCGCGCGGGCGCGCCAGCCTTTGCGCGATCTCTTCGACGGCGCTGCTCGGACGCAGATCTATGTGCAGCGTCGCGGCGCCGTCGCGCGCGATCGCGCGGCGAAGGCCGGAGGCGAGCGCATAGACGGGGCCGCCTTCGAGCCCCGTTCGCGTGATCACCATGTCGCCGAAGACGCGCTCGTCGCCATGACGCAGAGCGATGGTCTTCAACGGCGTCCCTTCGAAAGCGGCGAGGAATTCCGCCGGCCATTCGACGAGCGCGCCGCAATTGGCGGGCGCGAGCGGCGCGATCTCGATTCCCTTCCCGCGTAAGATTTCGACCCAGCCTCCGTCGGCGCCGAGCCGCGGCCAGGAGGCGCCGCCCAGCGCCAATATCGTCGCATCGGCGGCGATGGCGCGCCGCTCGCCCTGCGCATTCTCGATCAGCGGCTCGCCGCTCTCCGAAAATCCAAGGAAACGCGCGCGCGTTTCGATGCGCGCGCCATTGGCGGAGAGCCGCCCGAGCAACGCCCGCAACAGAGGCGAGGCCTTGAAGCTCTCGGGAAAGACGCGCCCGCTCGAGCCGACGAAGGTCGTTTCGCCGAGCTCGGCGCAATAGTCGCGCAGGCATTGCGGCGGAAAGGCGCGGATGATCGGGCCGAGCCGATCTGCGGCTTCGCCATAGCGGGCGATAAATCTATCGAGCGGCTCGCTATGCGTGATATTGAGGCCGCCGCGCCCGGCCATCAGAAATTTGCGGGCGACGCTCGGCTTGCGCTCATAGACGGTCACGCTCGCGCCCTGCCGCGAGAGCAGGTCAGCGGCGAGGAGGCCGGCCGGTCCGCCGCCGATGACGACGCAATTCGGCGAAGAAGGGGCGAGCGGGATGGCGCGGGCTCCGATGCGAAAACAAGGACAGGCGCGCTGGTTAGCACGCCGACAGCATGAGAAGGAAATCCATGCGCGAAGGCGCCGCAGAAATCGCTTTGGTCGAAGAGGAAGACGATATTCTGTTCTCCTTCGAGGTTCCGCCGGAGGCGGCGGGGGCGCGGCTCGACCGCTTCCTCGCCGAGCAGCCGGAACTCGTCGCCGCCCATCTCTCCCGCACGCGGCTGAAAGCCTTGATCGAGGATGGACGGCTGACGATCGGCGCCGCCGCCGCGCGCGACGCCAGCCGGCGTCTCGCCACGGGCGATTCCATCACCCTCGCCGTGCCGCCGCCGGAGCCCGCCGAGCCGCAGCCCGAGAATATTCCGCTGAATGTCGTGTTCGAGGACGCGCATCTGCTGGTCGTCGACAAGCCCGCCGGCCTCGTGGTGCATCCCGCTCATGGCCATGAGACCGGGACGCTGGTCAATGCGCTGCTCGCCCATTGCGGCGCGAGCCTCTCCGGCATAGGCGGCGTCAAAAAGCCCGGCATCGTGCATCGCATCGACAAGGACACGTCGGGCCTGCTGGTCGTCGCCAAGACCGACGCGGCGCATAAGGGCCTGTCGCGCCTCTTCGAGGATCACGGCCGCAAGCTGCATCTGGTGCGCGAATATCTCGCCTTCGTCTGGGGCGCGCCGGAGCGTCGCCATGGCGTGATCGAGGCGCCCATCGGCCGCCACTCGACGCAGCGCGAGAAAATGGCCGTCGTGCCCGAGGAGCGCGGCCGCGAGGCGGTGACGCATTGGGAGCTGGTCGAGAGCTTCGGCCCCGCTTCGCTGGTGGCCTGCCAGCTGGAGACCGGCCGCACGCATCAGATTCGCGTGCATATGGCGCATACCGGCCATCCGCTGATCGGCGACGCGACCTATGGCGCCGGCTTCAAGACCAAGACCGCCCTGCTCTCCCCCGCCGCCCGCGCCGCCGTGGAGACCCTTGGGCGTCAGGCGCTGCACGCGGCCTCGCTGGGCTTCACCCATCCGGTGACGCGCGAGGAGCTGATGTTCGAGAGCGAATTGCCGGAAGACCTCGCGGCTTTGCAGAAGGCGCTCGCAACGAGCTGACCCGCGACGACGAGACGACGAGCCATGCCGATTCCGATGGAGTATCAGCACGCCTCCGAGGAGTTCGAGCGCTTCCTGCGGCTCGTCGTCGAGCGAACGGGGCTGACGACGCGCAATCAAGCCTATACGACGGCGCAGAGCGTCCTGCTGACATTCCGCCGGCGCCTCGAAATTTCGGACGCCATTCGCTTCGCCGGCGCGCTTCCTCCAGTGCTGCGCGCGATCTTCGTCGCCGATTGGGACATGGGGGAGCCGCCGCGTCCATTCTCGTCCCGAGCGGCGCTGACGGAGGAAGTCCGATCATTGCGACGAGACCATAATTTTTCGCCCGACAGCGCCATCGTCGATGTCGCCGGCGCTCTGCGCGCCTGCGTGGATGGGGCGGAATTCGATCGCGCGCTGTCGGCGCTCCCGCCCGGCGCCGCGGAGTTCTGGCGCGTCGCCCCGCCCGGCTGAGTGTTTCGTTCCGCCTCACGGCCGCAAGCGCGGCTCGGCGGCGATGCAATCGGCGAGAAAATCCATGACCGCGCGAACCGCCGGCGAGCGGCGCAGATCGGGATAGGCGATCAGCCAGAGATCGCGCTTGGGCGGCGGCGGCTCGATCGGCAAGCGCGCGAGCGCCGGATCGTCGTCGCCCATGAAATCGGGAAGAACAGCAGCTCCCGCTCCGGCGCGCGCGGCGGCCTGCTGGGCGAAGAGATCATTGGCCTCGAAGACGATTTTGCGCCCGCCGGCGAATTTGCGGAGCCAGCGCTGCTGCGCCAGATGGCCGAGCGATTCGTCGAAGCCGACGAACTCCCATTCCTCAGCCGGCCGCCGCGCGACATCGGCGCTGGCGTAGAGACCGAAGCGCATGGCGCCGACGCGCCGCGCGACGGCGCTCTCCTCCTCCGGCCGGCTCATGCGGATCGCAATATCCGCCTCGCCGCGATCGAGCGCCGCGAAGCTGGCGGAGGCGAGCAGCGCCACGCGCAATTGCGGATGGAGGCGCTGCAACGCCCCTATGCGCGGCGCGACGCAGAGCGTCGCCAGCACCGGCGGAAGCGAGACGCGAACGGAACCGGCGAGCGTCAACGACGCCCCGCGCGAGCGCCTCAGAACTTCCTCGGCGATCGCCTCCATGCGCTCCGCCGTCGCCGCTATCGCCGCGCCATCTTCGGTGAGCGGCCGGCTGCGCGGCAGACGGTCGATCAGCCGCAGCCCCAGCGACGCCTCCAGAGCGGCGATGCGGCGTCCGACCGTCGCATGGTCGACCTCGAGCTCGCGCGCCGCGGCGGACAACGAGCCGCAACGCGACAGCGCCAGAAAAAAGCGGAGGTCTTCCCAATCCATCGGGGAATTATCGCACAGATCTTGTGAGCGCTCGCCGAATTTTCGCTCCATCGACGAATCGCTATCGTCGCCGCGGCGATCAACGAAGGAGCCGCAAATGTCTCGCATCATTCGCTTTCATCGTCTCGGCGGCCCGGAGGTTCTCCAGATCGACGAGATGGAGCTCGGCGCGCCGAAACCGGGCGAGATTCGCCTGCGCGTCCGCGCGATCGGCCTCAATCGCGCCGAATCCATGTTCCGCTCCGGCGCCTATATCGAGGCGCCGCGCCTCCCCTCGCTGCTCGGCTATGAGGCCTCGGGCGAGATAGAGGCGATTGGCGAAGACGTGACGGGCTTTTCCATCGGCGACGCTGTGAGCACGATGCCGGCTTTCTCCATGACCGAATATGGCGTCTATGGCGACGCCGCCATCGTCCCCGCTCATGCGGTGGTGAAACATCCAAAATCGCTGTCTTGGAGCGAGGCGGCGGCGATCTGGATGCAATATCTCACCGCCTATGGCGCGCTGGTCGAGATCGGCGGCGTCTCCGTCGGCGATGCGGTGATCGTCACTGCGGCGTCGAGCAGCGTCGGCCTCGCCGCCATACAGATCGCCAGAGCCGCCGGCGCGACGCCGATCGCCGTCACACGCAAGAACGCCAAGCGCGAGGCGTTGCAGAAAGCGGGCGCGAGCCATGTCGTCGTGACCGAGAGCGAAGACCTCGTCGAAAAGACGCAGCGCATCACCAAAGGCGAAGGCGCGCGTCTCGTCTTCGATCCGATCGGCGGACCTTGCGTCGAAGCGCTCGCCGAAGCCGCGGCCGTCGGCGGAACCATTTTTCTCTATGGCGCTCTATCCAGCGAGCCGACGCCTTTTCCCTTGTTCGCCGCCATTCGCAAGCAGCTCACGCTGCGGGGCTACACGCTGTTCTCGGTGACGCGCGACGCGCAAAAGCGCGAGCGCGGCGTGCGCTTCATTCTGGACGGATTGGCGGCGGGTAGCCTGCGGCCCATCATCGCGCGCAGCTTTCCGCTCGAGAGAATCGTCGAGGCGCATCGCTTTCTCGAGTCGAATGAGCAGATCGGCAAGATCGTCGTCACGGTCTGAGCGGGCGCAGGCGCAGCGCGTGACACCGCGCCGCGCCGCGCTAAGTAGCGGTGACGACTTCTTCAAAGCCCCTACGCAGATTACAGAAATTTAACCCGGCGGCCATTTGGCGCTTAGCGAAGAGCCATCTTTCGGCCATGCTCGGATCGGTTTATATTGAGGCGTTGCGGCCGGCGCTCGCGGTCGCGCATTACGGGTTCGCCGCATTTCGGGAGCCCGTCAGGAGGTGATCAATGGCGAACGCCCTGCCCATCGTCTCCGGCGAAAGCGGCCTCGCGCGCTATCTCGCCGAAATCCGCCGGTTCCCCATGCTGGAGCCGCAGGAAGAATATATGCTCGCAAAGCGCTGGCGCGAGCACGAAGATCCGAAAGCCGCGCAAAAGCTCGTCACGTCCCATCTTCGGCTCGTCGCCAAGATCGCCATGGGCTATCGCGGCTATGGACTGCCGATCGGCGAGATCGTGTCCGAGGGCAATGTCGGCCTGATGCAGGCGGTAAAGCGCTTCGAGCCGGACCGCGGCTTTCGCCTGGCCACCTACGCCATGTGGTGGATCCGCGCCTCGATCCAGGAATATATCCTGCGCTCCTGGTCGCTCGTGAAAATGGGCACCACTGCGAGCCAGAAGAAGCTGTTCTTCAATCTCCGCAAGGCCAAGAGCAAAATCTCGGCCTTCGAGGACGGCGATCTCACGCCCGAGCATGTCGCGACGATCGCCACCCGCCTCGGCGTCTCCAAGCAGGACGTCATCGAGATGAACCGCCGCATGGCCGGCGACGCCTCGCTCAACGCGCCGCTGCGCGAGGAAGGCGAAGGCGAGTGGCAGGACTGGCTGGTCGATGACGCCTCCACCGATCAGGAGCATGTGCTCATGCATCAGGAGGAGAGCAATAATCGACTCGACGCGCTGCGCGGCGCGCTGACCGTGCTCAACCCGCGCGAGCGCCGCATCTTCGAGGCGCGTCGTCTCTCCGACGATCCGGTGACGCTCGAGGATTTGTCCGAGGAGTTCGGCGTCTCTCGCGAGCGCGTGCGGCAGATCGAGGTCCGCGCCTTCGAGAAGGTGCAGTCCGCGGTGCGCGCCGGAATTGCGCGGCTCGAGGCGATGCCCGCGGCCTCGCTCTGACGCTAGGGCAGAGAGCGGCGTAACGCTCTCGCGCCGGCTGACGAAATAGGAGCGGCGGACCCATGAGGGCCAGCCGCTCTTTCTTTTTGCCCGAGGCGCAAATGCTGATTCGTCATTCGCCCGATATCGCCCCATCCGAGATCACGCCGCGCTCCCTCTATCTGCGGCGGCGCGAGTTTCTCGCCGGATTCGGCGCGAGCCTCGCTTTCGCGGGCGCGGCGCAGGCGACGCCGCTCGTCGCCACGCGTAGCCCTTTCTCGACGAGCGAGCCCAAGACGCCGCGGACGGATGTGCTCGCCTATAATAATTTCTACGAGTTCGGCGGCCGCAAGAGCGATCCGGCCGACAACGCCCATACGCTCACCACCAAGCCTTGGAAGGTGCGGATCGACGGGCTCGTCGCCAAGCCCGCCGACTTTCTTCTCGAGGACCTCATCGAGCCGCATGCGCTGGAGGAGCGCGTCTATCGCATGCGCTGCGTCGAGGGCTGGTCCATGGTCATTCCCTGGATCGGCGTGCAGCTCTCGGAGATTTTGAAGCGCGCCGAGCCTTTGGGCTCCGCCAAATATGTCGCCTTCGAGACTCTGGTGCGGCCGGAGGAGATGCCCGGCCAGAAGGGCCTGCTGCAGCTTCTGCCCTGGCCCTATGTCGAGGGGCTGCGGCTCGACGAGGCGCTGCATCCGCTCACAATTCTCGCCGTCGGCCTCTATGGCGAGACGCTGCCCAATCAGAATGGCGCGCCGCTGCGGCTCGTGGTTCCGTGGAAATATGGCTTCAAGGGCATCAAATCCATCGTGCGCATATCGCTGGTGGAGACGCAGCCCAAGACGTCCTGGAACATTCAAAATCCGCGCGAATACGGCTTCTATTCCAACGTCAATCCAAACGTCGACCATCCGCGCTGGAGCCAGGCGACAGAGCGGCGAATCGGCGAGGGCGGGCTCTTCGCCAAGCGGCGGCCGACGCTGATGTACAATGGCTATGCCGATCAGGTCGCCTCGCTCTATGGCGGCATGGACCTCGAGCGGTATTTTTAAAATGCGCGCCGCTCTCCGCATCCCGAAGCTCGCCGTCTATGTCGCGGGCCTGGTCCCGGCGGCATGGACCTTTTATCTCGGCCTTCAGGACCAACTGGGGCCGGAGCCGATCAAGACGCTCGAGCAGGAGCTCGGGCTCTGGTCGCTGCGCTTTCTGCTGCTGTGCCTGCTGATCTCGCCGCTGCGCCGCGTGGCGGGCGTCGATCTCTTGCGCTATCGCCGCGCGCTGGGGCTGCTCGCCTTTTATTATGCGGCGCTGCATCTTTCCGCCTATGTCGCGCTCGACCATGGCTTTGACTGGCCCGCCATCGGCCGCGATATTTTGAAGCGGCCCTATGTGACGATCGGCATGGCGGCTTTCGTCATCCTCGTCCCTCTGGCCGCGACCTCCAACAACGCCGCGATCCGCCGGCTCGGGGCCACGGCCTGGGCGCGGCTGCACAAGCTCGTCTATGTCGCGGCCATATTGGCGGCGGCGCATTTTCTGCTGATCGTGAAATCCTGGCCAGCGGAGCCCCTGCTCTACGCCGCGGCGACCGCCGCGTTGCTGGCCGTGCGGGCGTTTCCATCCGTGCTGCGCCACGCGAGACGCGCGGCGGAGAGCGTCATTCCCGGCAGGCCGCAGGCCTAACCGGGCTCCTGAGCAGCGTTTCCCGTCGAAGGGCCGCCGCCCGTGTGCTACATTGTGGCCCAAGGAGACGAGCCATGACCAACACCGTCGTCCGTGCGCGCATCGACGAGCATGTGAAAGAGGAAGCCGCCGCCGTTCTGGCGACCATCGGCTTGACTGTGTCCGACGCTTTCCGGCTCATGATGGTTCGGATCGCGACGGACAAGGCGTTGCCGTTCGAGCTGCTCGTGCCGAACGCCGAAACTATCGAGGCTATGAAGGCCGCTCGCCGTGGCGAGCTCGTCGATGTCGGCGCCGTCGAAAACCTGCTCGGAAGCCTGAACGAGGGCGATTAAATATACCTCGCGCTTCCGGCACGATTATCGGCGCGAACGGTCAGGGGTATTGGGCAAGAAAATCGATCAACTGCTTTTGGACGCCGTCAACCTTCTGGCTGCAGATCAGCTGTTGCCAGCGCGATATTGCGACCATGAATTGATCGGGGAATGGAAGGATCACAGAGATTGCCACCTTCGCCCCGACCTATTGCTCATATACCGCAAGCCTGACGCTGAAAGGCTGGAATTGGTGCGCCTCGGCTCACACAGCGAGCTTGGATTCTGAAAGCCCGGAGCTTTCCGGCCGTGCGGCCCTGCTCCAGGCGTCGCCTCAGCGCGTCGGAACGGGCGTGCCGCTGCGGTAATCGTAGAAGCCGCGCTGCGTCTTGCGGCCGAGCCAGCCGGCCTCGACATATTTCACCAGCAGCGGACAGGGCCGATATTTCGAATCGGCCAGCCCCTCGTGCAGCACCTGCATCACCGAGAGGCAGACGTCGAGGCCAATGAAATCGGCGAGCTGCAGCGGCCCCATCGGATGATTGGCGCCGAGCTTCATCGCCGTATCGATCGCCTCCACCGAGCCGACGCCCTCATAGAGCGTGTAGATCGCCTCATTGATCATCGGCAGCAGGATGCGATTGACGATGAAAGCCGGAAAATCCTCCGAAACAGTCACCGTCTTGCCGAGCTCGCCGATGAACTGCTTGGCCGCCTCGAAGGTCTTATCCTCGGTGGCGATGCCGCGAATCACCTCGACGAGCTGCATCTTCGGCACCGGATTCATGAAATGAATGCCGATGAACTGCTCCGGCCGTCCCGTCACCGCGGCGAGGCGGGTGATGGAGATGGAGGAGGTGTTGGTGGCGATGAAGGCGCCCGGCCGCAGCTTGGGGCCGAGCTCGGTGAGGATGCCGCGCTTGACCTCCTCATTCTCGGTCGCGGCCTCGATCACGAGGTCGCTGTCCGAGAAAGCGGCGTAATCCTTGGCCGGATGGATGCGGGCGACGGCGGCCTTGCGGGCCTCCTCGTCGATCTGGCCGCGCTCCACCGCCTTGGCGAGATACGTCGCTATGTCGTCCAGTCCGGCGGCGATGCGGCTCTCCGACAGGTCGTTGAGCGCCACGTCGAAACCCGCGACCGCGCAGACCTGAGCAATGCCCTTGCCCATCTGCCCGGCGCCGACAATGCCGATCTTGCGAATTTCAGAGCCCATCTTTCGAACACCACCAGCGAGAAGCGGGACGCTTCCAATTCAGTATAGCGCGCGTTCGGCCTTTGTGAAAACCGGCGTTTGCACCGCAGCGAAACAGGCCGCTTCATCACCCTGGCCTGGGAGGGCGTCAATCCCGGCGGGCCGCCGGCCCGACCGGGAATCGAGAGCGGCGCCAGATATTTGCGACGTCGCCCCCACCGGCTTCCGCCGCTCGCTGCGCGCGCGAGCGGGAATGGAGCCCCAAACCCCTCAGCGGCCGGCCTTGGCCAGCTCGGCGTCGAGCTCCTTCAAGGTCGGGAAGAGATCCGCCACCAGGCCGTAATCGGCCACCTGGAAGATCGGCGCCTCCTCGTCCTTGTTGATCGCCACAATGACCTTGGAGTCCTTCATGCCGGCGAGATGCTGGATCGCGCCGGAAATGCCGATGGCGACATAGAGGTCGGGCGCCACCACCTTGCCGGTCTGGCCGACCTGCAGATCATTGGGCGCGTAGCCGGCGTCGACCGCCGCGCGCGAGGCGCCGATGGCCGCGCCGAGGCGGGTCGCCACAGGCTCGATATATTCCTTGAAATTCTCCGAGCTCGCGAGGCCGCGGCCGCCCGAGACGATGATTTTGGCCGCCGTCAGCTCAGGCCGCTCGGATTTGGCCAGCGTCTCGCTCTTGAAGCTCGACACGGCCGGATCGGAGCCCGCGCCGATCGCCTCGATCGCCGCCGAGCCGCCCTCGCCCGTCGCCGTGAAGGAGGCGGTGCGCACGGTGATGACCTTTTTGGCGTCCTTGGACCGCACGGTCTGAATGGCGTTGCCGGCATAAATCGGCCGCTCGAACGTGTCGGCGGAGATAATCTTGATGACGTCCGACACCTGCGCCACATCGAGCAGGGCGGCGACGCGCGGCAGCACATTCTTCGAGCTGGAGGTCGAAGGCGCGAGAATGGCGTCATAGGCGCCGGCGAGGCCGACGATCAGCGCCGCCAGCGGCTCGGCCAGATGATGACCATAGGCCGCGCTGTCGGCGACGAGCACCTTCTCGACGCCCGAGAGCTTGGCCGCGGCCGCGGCCGCCGGGCCGACATTCTCGCCCGCGACGAGAATATGGACGCCGCCGCCGATCTGCAGCGCCGCGGTCAGCGCCTTGGCGGTGGAGGGGGCGAGCGCGGACTCTGTGACTTCCGCGACGATGAGCGCCGTCATTTACAGAACTCCCGCAGTCTTGAGCTTTTCCAGCAATTCGGGGA
This sequence comes from Methylosinus sp. R-45379, assembly GCF_001644125.1. NCBI lineage: Bacteria > Pseudomonadati > Pseudomonadota > Alphaproteobacteria > Hyphomicrobiales > Methylocystaceae > Methylosinus > Methylosinus sp. R-45379. Next base: position 66,848 of record NZ_LUUM01000309.1, on the reverse strand, counting down.
CGGAGCCGACCTTGATGCCGGCCTTGCGGGCCGGCGGCTCGGCCGTCTTCAGCACCTCGAGGCGCGGCGTGATGTCGACGCCGTAATCGGCCGGGGTCTTGGCCGCGACCTCTTTCTTCTTCGCCTTGATGATATTGGGCAGGCTGGCGTAGCGCGGCTCGTTGAGGCGCAGATCCGTCGTCACCACGGCTGGCAGCTTCAGCGTCACCGTCTGCAGGCCGCCGTCGACCTCGCGCGTTACATCCACGGAACCGTCGGCGATCTCCACCTTGGAGGCGAAAGTGCCCTGGCCCCAGCCGAGCAGAGCGGCGAGCATCTGGCCGGTCTGATTGCTGTCGTCGTCGATCGCCTGCTTGCCGAGAATGACGAGGCCGGGAGCCTCCTCGGCGACGATCTTCGCGAGAATCTTGGCGACAGCCAGCGGCTCGACCAGCTCGTCGGTCTTGACGTGAATGCCGCGGTCGGCGCCGATGGCCATGCCGGAGCGCAAAGTCTCGTCCGCCTTGGCCGGGCCGATGGTGACGAGCACGACTTCCGTCGCCTTGCCGGCCTCTCTCAGGCGAATAGCCTCCTCGACGGCGATCTCGTCGAAAGGATTCATCGAAAATTTCACATTGGCGACGTCGACGCCCGAACCGTCCGGCTTGACCCTGATCTTCACATTGTAGTCGACCACCCGTTTGACGGGCACGAGAACCTTCATCGCGCAACTCCCGGCGAGATTGACCTTCGTCTCGATTGTTTCGAAAAATCGCGCTCTGTGGCCGAAAGGCCCCGATCGGCTTTTTCGAGCGCCGCGTCGAGAACGAATTAGCGCCGCGCGGCGCGAGGCGCGCGCGGAAAGCTCGGAAGACGTTCTGGTAGCCTCGGCTCGCCGCCCTGTCAAACCCGCGCGCGCCGAAACCTCCGGCGCCGCGAGCGCTCAGCCGGCGCGAAGCTCGGTCGCAGACACGGCCATTGCTAAAATTGCGGCTCAGATCCACAGCCAGGGGGCGACGACGCGCGCCAGGGCGCGGAGGCGGCGCTTGGCGCGAATGGGCGCGGAATCATAGTCGGAATCGTCCCGCGCGGCGTGGCCGGAGGCCGGGCATTCGATCGGCCAGCGCAGCGTCAGGCCGTCATCTCCCCGCCGGCCGCGCAGCGGCGCGATCACGCGCGCGACGAATTCTTCCAGCACGAGTGGCGGCGCGATCATCTCGTCGCGCCGCTCGAAGAAATGCTCGAGGTAGAAATCCTTCGCAAAGAGCATCAGCTCCGTGCGCGCCCGCAAAGGCGCCCCGCCTTCCTTGGAATAGGCGCGGCGGAAATCGGCGGCGAAGCGGCGATCCTCCGGCAGATGGTCCATCAGCGCGGAGAGCCGCTCGAAGGTCAGCCTGCCGGTGACTTTGAAAAAGCGCTCGCTCTGCGCGAGCAAACGGCTGCTTCGGCAGGCGTGATCGACGATTCCGAGCTCCGAATAGCCATAATGGAGGCCCTCCGGCCGGTGATTGCCGTCGAAGCCGATGATCTCGAGCGGCCGCCCGGTCTCGCGGCGAAGCGCCTCCGCGTCCAAAAAAGAGAGATCGGCGCCGGAATTCTCGCAGAACACCACGCCTGAGATGCGCGCGTCCGGCAGCCGCATGAAAAACTGCAATGCGTTCCGATAATCGCTTTTTCTCACCTCGAGATCGCGCCGCGCGATCTCGGGGGCGTAAGCGCCCGGATCGACGGTCGCGGTCAGCAGCAGGACGGTCGGCCGGGTCATCATCTCCGATCGTCTCAGCCCCAGGGGCCGTGGAAAGGCCACGGGCCGAACCATTGCACGCCGCGCCGCTTGAACAGCGGCGTCAGAATGAGCCCGGCCAATATGCCGCCGATATGCGCCCACCAGCCGACATGGCCCTGATCGTCGGTGAAGGCGTTGAAGAGCTGAAAAAGAATCCATGTGCCGACGAAGAGCGAGGCGGGCGCATGGATGGGGATGATGCCGGCGACGAGGCCGAAAATCGTCGAGCGCGGATAGAGCAGGATGAAGGCCGCGCAGACGCCCGAGATCGCCCCCGAGGCGCCGACGAGCGGCGTGATGGTGAGCGGCGCGCCCACAGCGAACAGCATGGCGGCGGAGACGCCGCACAGAATATAGAAGATGAGATAGCCGGCCGAGCCCATGGCGTCCTCGACATTATCGCCGAAGACATAGAGAAAGATCATGTTTCCAGCGAGATGGCCGAGCCCGGAATGGAAGAAGAGGCTGGTCAGCAGCGTCCACTCGGGTCCGGGGGTGACGATCCAGGGGGCGAGCTCGGCGCGGCCGAACAGCACCGCCGGTATTAGGCCGAAGCCGCGCACCACAGTGAGCGGATCGCCGAATGATTCGCTGAACACGGCGACGAAGACGAAGATGTTGAGCGCCATCAGCGTCCAATTGACATAAGGCCGCCGCACATAATGGAGCGGCGCGTCGTCATGTAGCGGCAGCACCATCTCGACCATTCTCCCTCGGCTGCGCCGCCACTGATCCCGGATGCCGCTCGGCCTCGACCCAATTTATAGCGCGGCCCGAGCTCTGGCCAATATGGGGCCAGCGCGGGAGAACGCGAGGCCGCGCAGCCCGGCAATGTCGAGGGCCAGCACTGCGCCGCAATAGACGAAGCCGCCGACCCCGACCTGCAGGAGCAAGGTGAGAATGCCGGGCTCGAGGCCCGCGAGCGGATGCAGCGCCAGAACCATCGCCCCGGTCGCCGCCAGCGCGCCGAACATGTCGCGTCCGCGCGGCCATTGCGGCGAGGTGCGCGCTGCGAACAGCACCAGCGCGACGAGCGCCGCCACATAGGCGAGGCATTGGGCAAGGGCGAGGCTGGAGGCGTCCGCGCCGCGCGGCAGCGCCAGGGCGAAGCAGAGGCCCGCGACCACGGCGACCGAGGCCGCGCCGATGAGCGGCGCCGTCTTCTTCTCGATCTGAAACACGGGATTGATAGCGAATTGAATCAGCCCCATGGCGAAGAGGCCGGGCAGCAGAAGATCGAGATAATGGCCGAACGGCCCGCGAAATTGCGGCGGCACGATCAGCGCCTCGATCGAGGGCATTGTGAGCCAGATTCCGGCGCAGGCGGGCAGCAGAAAGGCCGCGACGATCGTCATATTGCGGGCGATCTGCTCCTTGCCCTTCTCGGCCCCGTGACGCTCATGGGCGGCGACGGCGATCTGGAACAGCAGCACATCCAGCGCCGAGCCCATAGCGAAAATGGCGCGAATGCCGAGATCATAGGCGAGCGAGAATTGCCCCGTCTCGGCGAAGCCGTAATAGGCGGTGACGAGCGCCCGCGCCGCCAGCGGCACGGATTGATAGAGCATGTTCGCCGCGACGATGGGCGCGCTATAGGCGACGAGCGTGCGCGCCGTCGCCATGCGCGCGCCGCGCGGCGAGGCGCCGGGGTCCTTCAGCGAGGCGCGCGCGGTGAGCACGGCGCCGAAGAGGCTGGCGAGGCTGCCGGCGATCGCCATTCCCGCCGAATGAAAGACGAAGGCGCCGCCGCCAGTGAGGGCGAGCGCGAGAATATTCTTGGCGAGAACGACGCGGCTATAGCTCTTGTCCTCGAAGCGCGCGCGCAGCAGCGCCGTGGAATAGTCGAACAGCCCATTGATCGCCGCCGTCGCCAGCGCCAGAGCGATGAGAATGTCGCCGAGCGCGAAGGGCGGCGCGATGAAGAGGAAGAGGCCGCCGCAGAGGATGAGCGCCGCCGTGGTCGCGAGATAGGCGAAATCGAGCGTCGAACGAATGGCCGGCTCCGCCTCGCGCACGCGCGTCGAATAAAAGCGCGTCGCCGAAAGGCGCATCCAATCGAAAGCGCCGGTCTGAATGACGACGCCGATCGCGAAGGCGAGCGCGAAGCGGCCATATTCCTCCGGCCCGAGGAATTTGGCGACCAGCAGGCCGATGAGGAAGTTTGCGACTGTGTTGGCGAGGAAGGCGGCGAGAACCTTCACTTCGTCGCTCCGAGGGATCGCGTCTCCAAGAATCGCGGCAAAAAGTCGAGCATATCGGACCGCGCGCGAAAACCAGCCGGCTCTTCGCTCTTCGCCACCTCATCGATGAGCTCGGCAAAGAGGATTTTGCGGCCTCCTTTCTCCGCCCAGCCGACGAACCAGCCGAATTGGCGATCGGCGCTCGGGCCGTGCGGACCCGTGGGTGTTCCGGTTCCAGTCTTGCCGCGCGCGAGCCCGCCGTCGGCGAGCCGAAAGCTCGGAATGATCGCGACCGTCTGGTCGATCGCGCGTCTCGAAAACGGAAGGCGATAGTCGAGCAGCCTGCGTAGAAAAGCGACCTGCTCATCAGGCGAGATCGCCAGAGACGAACTGAGCCAGGCATGAGTGAGGCCGTTGTTGCGACCAGGATCGCCGGAGACGTCGCGATTGCCATACCCGAGTCTCTCGATGGCCTCACTGAAACCTGCGGCTCCGAGCCGCTCGGCGAGTTCCTGGGAATACCAGACGACGGATTCGCTCAGCCAGCTCGTCGGGTCGATCGTCGTTTTCCAGCTCTCGCGCCAAGCTGCGTATTTTTCTTTGTAAGGCAACGCAGGTGAATGCGCGTCGATGAGAAGGCCGGCCTCATAACCGATGAGCGCGAGCGGTATCTTGAAAGTCGAGGCCGGGCTGTTGCGCCGCTCGCATCCGGCGCCTTCCCGCACGAGCGTAGCGCCGGTCTCCGCCTCGACGATGAGGCGGCAGATCGGGGCGGCGGAAGCGGGCGCCGCGAGACAAGCGAGCAGGAAGAGGCCAACTGACAAATCAGCGATCCTCTCGGCGAGGAAAGCGACAGGAACCCTCACTTCGTCTCTCCCTGGCCGAGTCGATTTGCGCGCCCCTTCTCCCACGAGCGGGAGAAGGGGCGCGCACGTAGATAGAGGCTAGCGGCCAGGGACGAAGAAACCCTTACGCCGGCCATTTCCCTGCCGCTGTCAGCTCCCGCAGCGCCTGCGCGTCGCGGGGCGTGACGCCAGGATAATCGGCCTGCGCCGTCGCGGGGTCGAAATATTTCCAGGAGCGCGCGCATTTGACGCCCTCCGCCCGCCGCGGAACCACAGCCACGCCCGCGACCTCGGGCAGGCGGAAAGCCTCGGCCGGCCCCTCCTCCGATCGAAGCGCTATATCCGACACGATGCAGATTTCGGCGAAGTCCACGCCCGTGAGCGCCGCGCGCAGATCGGCGTCCGTCACATGGACGAGCGGCGCCGCCTCCAGCGACGAGCCGATGCGCTTTTGCGCGCGCTCTATCTCCAACGCGCCAGTGACGACGGAGCGGATGGCGCGCAGCTTCTCCCATTTCGCGGCGAGCGCTTCGTCGCGCCAAGCGGCCGGCAAATCGGGGAAGGTCTCGAGATGCACGGAGACCGCGTCGGCGTAGCGCGACAGCCACGATTCCTCCGCCGTGAAGGCGAGGATGGGCGCGAGCCACAAAGTCACCGCGCGGAACACTTCCTCCACCACGGTCAGCGCCGCCTTGCGCTTCACGCTCGACGGCGGATCGCAATAGAGCGCGTCCTTGCGAATGTCGAAATAGAAGGCCGAGAGATCGCTGGTCAGGAAGGGCGTCAGCAGAGCGACGACCTTCTTGTAATCGAACTCCGCATAGGCCGCAGCGACCTCCTCGCCGAGCTCCGACAGACGATGCAGCACGAGGCGTTCCAGCTCCGGCAGATCGGCATAGGCGACGCGCTCCTCGGCGCGATAATGCGCGAGCGTGCCGAGCATCCAGCGGATGGTGTTGCGCAGCTTGCGGTAATTATCGGTGACGCTTTTGAGGATTTCCGGCCCGATGCGCTGATCGTCGCTGTAATCGACGCTCGCCACCCACAGGCGCAGAATATCGGCGCCGGCGTCGGCGATGACCTTTTGCGGCGCGACGACATTGCCTTTCGACTTCGACATTTTATGGCCGTGCTCGTCGAGCGTGAAGCCATGCGTCAGCACAATGTCATAGGGCGCGCGGCCGCGCGTGCCGCAGGATTCCAGCAGCGAGGAATGGAACCAGCCGCGATGCTGATCCGAGCCCTCGAGATAGAGCACCTCATCGGCGCCGCCATCGCGCTTGCGCTTGATTCCCGCGAGGCCGGGGAAATGCACCGGGTCTTCCAGCGTGAAGGAATGCGTCGAGCCCGAGTCGAACCACACGTCGAGAACATCGTCGATCTTCTCGTAGTCGGCAGGGTCGTATTCGGGCGAAAGGAAGCGCTTCGCCGCGCCCTCCTCATACCAGGCGTCGGCGCCCTCCTTCTCGAAGGCGTCCACGATACGGGCGTTCACGCGCGGATCGACGAGAATGTCGTGGCCGCCCTTCTTCACGAAGACCGCGATCGGCACGCCCCAGGCGCGCTGACGCGAGACCACCCAATCCGGCCGATTGGCGATCATGCCGCGGATGCGATTCTCGCCCGCAGCGGGAACCCATTGCGTGCGGGAGATTTCGTCGAGCGCGATATCGCGGAGCGTGGGCGCATTGTCGCCGGGCGCGCCGTCGCCCTTCGCGACAGCGCCGGCATCCTGCGCGAATTTCTTGTCGAGCGCGATGAACCATTGCGGCGTGTTGCGGAAGATGACCGGCTTCTTCGAGCGCCACGAATGCGGATATTGATGCTTCAGCCGCCCGCGCGCGACGAGATTTCCCGCCGCGACCAGCGCCTGGATCACCGCCTCATTGGCGTCGCCCTTGTCGCCCTTTTCGGTCAGCACGCGCTTGCCGGGAAAGCCCGGCGCTTCATCGGTGTAGAAGCCGTCGGCGTCGACCGTATAGGGAATGCGCGCATCGATGCCGCGCTCGGCGAGCATGCGCCCGCTCGCCATCCAAATGTCGAAGTCCTCGCGGCCATGGCCGGGCGCGGTGTGGACGAAGCCCGTTCCCGTATCGTCGGTGACGTGATCGCCATCGAGGAGGGGGACTTTGAAACCGTAGTCATCCTCTGTAGCGAGGGGGTGAAAGCATTCGCCCAAGGCCAAAGTTTTTGGATCGACGCTTTGGACGCGCTCGAAAGCTTCGACCTTCGCCGCCTTGAAGACCTCTTCGGCGAGCTTGTCAGCGAGAATATAGGTCTGTCCAACCTTCGCCCAATTGTTCTCGGGAGCCTGCGTTACTCGATAGAGTCCGTAGGCGATTTTGGACGAAAACGAGATCGCGCGATTCCCAGGAAGCGTCCAGGGTGTGGTCGTCCAGATGACCACAGATGCAGGCAAGGCCTTGTCGCCAACAGGCGCTAGGTCCGCAAATGTGTTCCACTTATCGCGGTCTAATTCGAAGTGAGAACCGACGCCCACAACCTTTCGGCAAGGAAACGCCACGAACACCGTGTCGCTGACATGGTCCTCATACTCCACCTCCGCCTCCGCGAGCGCGGTCTTCTCGACCACGCTCCACATCACCGGCTTCGACCCGCGATAGAGCAATCCATTCTCGGCGAATTTCATCAGCTCGCGCGCGATATGCGCCTCGGCGGGGAAATTCATCGTGGCGTAGGGATTGGCCCAATCGCCCGTCACGCCCAGCCGCTTGAACTCCTCGCGCTGCACCGAGAGCCAATGCCCGGCATAGGCGCGGCACTCCTGGCGGAAGGCGACGATGGCGGTCGGATCGGCGAAGTCGGGCTTCTTCTTGCCCTTGGAGCGGTAATTCTCCTCCTCGATCTTCCATTCGATCGGCAGGCCGTGGCAGTCCCAGCCGGGGACGTAATTGGAATCCTTCCCGCTCATCTGGCGGCTGCGGGTGACGAGATCCTTGAGGATCTTGTTCAGCGCGTGGCCGATATGGATATTGCCATTGGCGTAGGGCGGGCCGTCATGCAGCACGAATTTCGGCCGGCCCTTCGCTGCCGCGCGCAGCTTGGCGTAGAGGCCGATCTTCTCCCAGCGCGCGAGGATTTCCGGCTCGCGCTGCGGCAGGCCGGCGCGCATCGGAAAATCCGTCTGCGGCAGATAGAGGCTCTTGGAGAAATCGGGGCCCTTGTCCTGCTGGGACTTGTCGTCTTGGGCCTTGTCTTTGGTCTTCTCGTTCATCTTATCGGAAACCGCTGCGCTCGCGGGCTGCGCCCCGAGCCGGGGCGGCGCGCGAAAGGGAAGGGAAAACAAGCGGAAGGGCGCCACGAACGGCGCGAGAACCCGGTCGCCGCGCGAGCTTGATCACGCTCGAGCGCGGGCCGGGCCAATAATTCGTATGCTGCGGCGCAGGACCATGGCCCTATCTACCAGCGCCGGCCCGCTCCGCAAAGCCGGAATCTGGTCTCAGGGGATGCGGCGGAAGGGATTGCCGCCGGCGCCGGTGAGATAGGCGATCACCCCGACCACCAGCGCGATGGGCAGCAGCACCACAAAAGCGCTGGCGAAGAAGATGAGCCCCATGGCGAGGATCACCGCGCTGACGAGCGTCAGCAGAGCGGCGCCCACGGGTCCGACCTTGATGACCTTCACGCCCTCGGCCCCGCCGATCCATATGCGCGTGCGCGAGCGGAAGCGGGGACGGATCTCGCTCTCGGGCGGGAGGATCTCGATCTCGGTGGGCTTGTCGATCTCGCGCTTCTGCGACACGGGACGCATCTCCAGTCTAGGGCGTCCTCGATATAGGGGCTCGGTCGGCCTACGCCAAGGAAGCACAGCCGCGAATCCGCCAGGGAGAGGCTTGTGGCTTTCGCCACAGCCGCCGAACTGCGCCTGCTCTAGCGTCGCTCTCGAAGCTTTTTGAAAAACGCGGAGAATGACCATGCCGGGCGTCCGAGACCGGGTCACCCCGACCTATGAATATAATTGGCTAGACTTTCAGCTGTTGATTCGTCCCAATCCGTTGCACCAGGATTTCACGGGCCTGAACATTCCTCCCCATGACGGCTCGCCCCACTATCTCGAAAGCGAATATGTCGAGACGATCGACAAATACGCCGGGCAGAAGCCTTGGATTCTGATCAAGGCGCGCGGCCTGCCCGCCCAGCCTTACCAGCCGTGGGGCGTCTATAACGGCGCCGCGGCGTCGTGCCGTGGAAAAGTCATCTATTGGGACGGCGCCGCAGTGGCCGGCCACAATCCGCAGCATGTGAGCGCGGTCCCATATACGCCCGCGTTGAATCGAGCGCGCCGACGGCTCGCGGAAACGGCGCTGGCCGCGATCGTGCTGCACAATCCGCAGCTCGTGCAGCCGGCGCTCTATCGCGTCTCCAAGCAGATGACGATCTATTGGCTGAACCGTCGCGAGCAATTGACCGCCGGCGCCAACAAGGCTCAAGCAGTCTTTCAGCAGCCGACGCGCGCGCTCGTCGCGCCGCGCAAGCCTGTCGTAAACGCTCAGAATCAAATTCAGTATCTGCAACCGAAGCCGCTGAAGATCGGCCATCACCACACCGCGCCGCAGGGCGTCAGCGCCCTGCAAGTGGCGAATAACGCCGTCCCGCCAGACTCATGGTCCGCGGTTCGCGCGACCGCGCAATATACGCATGGCGAGACGAGCTTCGGCCGCCTGGGCGCGGGGTTTCCTCCCGAGCTGGCGATGGCCGTGCAGCAGATGCTCTCCGCGCTCCATGGCAACTCGATTCCGAAGATTCTCAATGTTCACGACAATTTCCTTCGCATATTTCAAATGCTCGGGCCGAGCGACAGCGCGAATTCCGATAACAGCAATGTGAAATCCTGGCTTCCCTATACGAGATGCCCGGACAATGCGGACGCGAACAGGAGAAAAGAATTCACCGCGACCCAGGAGCACTGGACCGCGACATCATTCAGTTGGAGACGCTTTCAGGGGCTCAAAAGGCTGCTTCGCCCGGACGAAATATTCGGCGAGAGCGCATCGGCCAAACGCTATCGCGGAAGAACGAGCAAGGAGAACAAGGATATCAAAGAAAATACTTATCCCGGCCTGCTGAGCGCGCAGCATATGGCGACCGATAGCGAGATCGGCGCATGCTGGGAGCGCATCAAACGGGACTGGTTCGACGGTCGGACTCTGCCTGTCGAGAACGAGCCGCGAAAGCGGGGCATCGAAAAATTCGAAGGAACTTTCGATCAGTTCTCGCCCTTCTACGCGAATATGAACGCGCAGAATCTGTTCTGCAGCGCGGGCCTCTCCGGCTCGACATCCACCCTATTGCTGGCGGCGACGTTCTTCGGCGACATCGACAATTATGAAGACCTCAAGACCTATCTGCTCGCCATCATCGGCTATCTCGTCGGCGGAGGCATGCACTCCTGCCACGAATTGTTCGAAACCGCGAAGCTCGTCGGCGTTCCCTACACCGTGGGCAAATATAAAAGCTCGCTTCCCAAAATTTTGACGGACCACAAGCTCTACCAGAGATGGGAAGCCGAATTCTGCGACGTCGTCACATAGACCCGAGGCGTCCATTCTCGTCGCGCCTTCGCGGTGGAAAATCGCGAAGGCGCGACGATCAATTCGCCGCTTGCATGCGCGACAAATCCCCGAGCGGCGCGCGGGTCTCGCGATCGCCGAAGCGCGCGCGATAAACGGTCAGATTCTCGATCACGCGCTGAACATAATTGCGCGTCTCGCTGATCGGAATGCGCTCCACCCAATCGATCGGATCGACCTCGTTCTTGCGCGGATCGCCATAGGCGTCGATCCACTCCTTCACCCTTTTGCCGCCGGCGTTATAGGCGGCGAAGGCGAGAATGTAGGAGCCCTTGTGCTCGTCGAGCAGCATGCCGAGATGCGCCGCGCCGAGCCGTGCGTTGAAGGCGGGCTCGTCGATCATGCGCTTCAGATCGAAGCCGACCCCCGTCTGCTGCGCGGTGTGGCGCGCGGTGGAGGCGATCATCTGCATCAGCCCCATGGCGCCGGCGCTGGAGACCGCCTTGGGATCGAAGGCGCTCTCCTGCCGCGCTATGGCGTAGACGATCGCCCGTGAGGCCGAACGCGGCAGCGCCGCGAAAGCGGGGATGCCGAAAGACGGAAAAGCGGCGTCGTCTATCGCAATGCCGCGATAGGAGGCGAGCTTGCCGAGCGTCAGGGAAATTTTGGCCTCGCGGCGGCGTTGCGCCACATCGGTCAGCGCCGACAGTTGCGCCTCGCCGACCAGCGTCTTGGCGGCGTCGGCGGCGAGCTGCGCCGCCATCTCCTTCTCGCCGGCGGCGAAGAACAGCTCCACCGCGCGCACCGCTTCGTCGCGGGCGTCGCCATGGGCGGGCTCGGGCGTCGGTCGCACAGGCGAGTCGAAAGCGCCGAGCCGAGCGCGGGCGAGCTGGCCGTAGAAGGTCGTCGATTGCCGCGCGGCGGTCTCATAAGACGCGCGCGCCGCCTCGGCGGCGCCCGCGGCCTCACGGGCGCGGGCGAGCCAATAGGCGCCGCGTGACTTTTGAATCGGCGTCTCGGCGATGCGGGCGATCTCCTCGAAATGCCGCTGCGCCTTGACGGGATCGCTCAGGAATCGCAGCGCGATCCAGCCCGCATGGAATTCCGCCTCGACGCGATAGGAGAGCGAGCGCGCCGAATGCTGCGCGCAGAGCTCATAGGCCTGCGCGAATTGCCCGAGATCCATCAGCTTGCGCGAGATGAGCCGCCGCTCTACCCACCAGGCGTCGCCATCGACGATGAGGCGCGGATCGCGCGGGGCGGAGCGCAGCAGCGCCGCCGCCTCGACGAGCTTCTTTTGATGGCGCAGCATGTGAATGCGCGCGAAGAGGATTCCGGGGTCCTTCTGCGCCTCGGCCGGCAGAGCGGAGAAGGTCTTTTCCGAAGCGCTCTCATTGATCGCCAGCGCGCGGGCGCGGGCGAGATCGAGCGCATCCTTGCCGGCATGGGCGGCGATGCGCAGAGCCGGCCCGGTCTTCTCCGCGTAGAGCAGCCGATCGGCGCGGTATTTATGGTCGGCGACATCGAGATAATCGCCGAACTCTTTTTTCGCCGCCGCCTCCAGCTGCTCGTTGAAATCATCCTCGCGCCACATGGGCTTGATGAGCGCCGCGACCTCCAGCGGCTCGCCGCGGCGGGCCATGACGCGGGCGAGCGCCAACCTTCCGGCCGGCGTCTTGGGCGGACGCTCGGCGAAATATTCGACGATCAGCCGATCTGGGTGCTTGTCGCCATAGAGCGCCTCCTCGACGCGCTGGCGCAGCCAGGCCGAGGCCGGCCATTCGGGATGCTCGGCCAGAAATTTCGACAGGCGCGCGAAGCCGGCCTCGCGCGGATGCAGCCGCAAGCCGGCCCATTGCGCGGCGGCGCGGGCGAGCGGGCCTTCGACGCCGGCCAGCGCCTGATCGCCGCCGGAAAAATCATTGGCTTTGTAGGCGGCGAGCGCGCGCCCGAAAGCGTCGTAATCGGCTCCGAGGAGAATGGCGGCCTCGGGCGGCTGCGGGACGCGCGCCTCGAGATCGAGCCCGCCGTCCGGCGGCGCGTAAGAGAGCAGCTTGGACGCGGCCTCTCCCGCCGGCGGTCGGCGCAGCATGCCGGCGGCGCGCGGATCGGGCGAAGCGGCGGGACCGAGAAAATCATGCAGCGCCTCGCGCGCCGAATCGCGCGGCGCCCAGGGCTCTTGCGGGGAGGAGGCGGCGCCGGCGGGCGGCGGATCGTCGCTGTCGCGGTCCGGCGTGCGGCGCTGCGTGGACGGATAAAGGGCCGCCGCCACGCCCAGGGCGGCGACGATGAGAACGAGGCGCGCGGCCCCACTGTGGCGATTCGTCATCGGCCTAACGCTCCGAACTCTTAACGTAAGTCAGCCTGCGGCCATTTCGTTGCGGAACTGTCAACCAAATCGCTAAGCAGCGGCATTTTCGAATTTTTCGCTCCGCGTCGACCCGCTGCTCGAGCTGTTCGCCGATTCCGCGCGGAGGGACGCCGCGGACCCTTTTCACCCAAACGCCCAGAGGCTATGACAGTTGCCGTCTTCCCAGGGCGGAACGGCCGCCGCGAGGACGGACCGAAATTTCTCCGTACCAATCCCAGTCAGTAAGCGCGGCGATTACGGCGCCCGCGTGGCGCAGCGAAAGCGACGGCAGATGAACGACAAGCCAGTGTTCCGAGGATCCTACACCGCTCTGGTCACGCCTTTCGCCGATGGCGTGGTCGATCACGCCGCTCTGCGCGCGCTCGTCGACTGGCAGATCGAGAGTGGGACGCATGGCCTCGTTCCCGTAGGCACGACGGGCGAGAGCCCGACCTTGAGCCATGAGGAGCATCGCGCCGTCGTCGAGACCGTGATCCAGCAGGCGGCCGGCCGCGTTCCGGTGATCGCGGGCGCCGGCTCCAACAACACGCGCGAGGCGGTGGAGCTCGCGCTCCATGCCCAGCAGGCGGGGGCGGATGGCGTGCTCGTGGTCACGCCTTATTACAACAAGCCGAATCAGGAAGGCCTCTACCAGCATTTCGCCGCTGTGGCGGAGGCGGTCTCCATTCCGATCATCGTCTACAACATCCCGCCGCGCTCGGTCGTCGATATGAGCGTCGCCACGCTGGCGCGCCTCGCGCAGCTAGAGTCCATCGCCGGCGTGAAGGACGCGACCGGCAATGTCGGCCGCATCCTCCAGCAGCGCGCCGCCTGCGGGCCGGAATTCGTGCAATTCTCCGGCGACGACATTCTCGCTCTGGCCAGCGTCGCCGTCGGCGCCATTGGCGTGATCTCGGTCGTCTCCAATGTCGCGCCGCGGCTCTGCGCCGATCTGCAGAATGCCGCTCTCGCCGGGGATTTCAAAACCGCTCTGGCGCTGCAGGACCGTCTGACCGCTCTGCAGCAGGCGATCTTCCTCGAGGCCGGCGTGACCGGGGCCAAATATGGCCTCTCTCTGCTCGGCCGCGTGGGGGAGGAAGTCCGGCTGCCGCTGGTCGCCTCCGCCGAGCCGACGAAAAAGGCCATTCGCGACGCGATGGTTCTCGCCGGCGTGCTGGACGCCTGAGCGGGCAGAAGCAGGACGCGCGCAAGTGGCCGAGAAGGAAAACCCCAATTTCAAGGTCGTCGCCGACAATCGGCGCGCGCGCTATGATTATGAGATCGGCGAGACCTTCGAGGCCGGCCTGTCGCTGACCGGCACGGAGGTGAAGTCGCTGCGCACCGGCAAGGCGACCATCGCCGAGAGCTACGCCCATGTCGACCGCAAGGGCGAGGCTTGGCTCGTCAACGCCACCATTCCCGAATATCTCTCCGGCAATCGCTTCAATCACGAGCCCAAAAGGCTGCGCAAGCTGCTGCTGAAGCAGCGCGAGATCGCCAAGCTGGCGCAGGGCGTCGAGCGCGAGGGCATGACCATCGTGCCGATGAAGCTCTATTTCAACGAGCGCGGCCGCGCCAAGCTGCAGATCGCGCTGGGGCGCGGCAAGAAGCTGCACGACAAGCGCGAGGTGGAAAAGAAGCGCGACTGGGGCCGCGAGAAGAGCCGGCTGCTGCGCGACCGCGGCTGAGGGAAATATTCAGTGTTATTTTTCTAAAATTTCCCGAGCCCGTGCGAAGATCGCACTGAACATCTGCGGCGTCAGCGCGCCCGTATTGGTGTTGAGACGGGAGCAATGATAGCTGTCGATAAGAATAATACGCGTATTCCGAGTATTCGTCGCGATCTCATGCTCATGACCATGGGCGAAGGGGAAGCCGCCGGGCTTCAATGAAAAGGCGCGCAGCACGCCGTCATGGGCGATGCGACCGAGCGCGACAATTAGTCTCACCCGCTTCAGCCGGCGCAAGGTGACGTCGAGAAAAGGGCGACAGGCCGAAAGCTCGGCGGGCAGCGGCTTATTGCCGGGCGGAACGCAGCGCAGGACATTGGTGATCCGGCAATCGACGAGCGCGACGCCATCATCGGCGCGGGCGTCATAGACGCCGCGGGAAAAACCGGTTTCCGCGAGAGTGGCGTAGAGGAGACGGCCGGCGTCATCGCCGGTGAAAGGGCGGCCGGTGCGATTGGCGCCCATCCGCCCCGGGGCGAGGCCGACGATCAGCAAGCGCGCGTCGCGCGGGCCGAAATCGGCGACCGGCGCATTATGCCAGTCGGGATGGCGCTCCCTCAGCTCATGCCGGTACGTGACCAAGCGCGGACAGAGCGGGCAATCATGGCCCGGCTCGTCCGCGCAGGAAGCTGATTTCGAAGGATCAGGCCTCGTGATCGTCCTCAGGGGCGCCGCCCGGCGTCACCGGCTGCGGCCGGCGCTCCTGGAAGCGCTGCATGCGCTCGGCGCGCTCGCCCGGATCGCGGCCGATCTTGCCGACGAGATGGATGAGATCGACGAATTCGTCGGCCTGACGGCGAAGCTCGTCGGCGATCATCGGCGGCTGGGTGGTGATCGTCGAGATCACCGAGACGCGAACGCCCTTGCGCTGCACGGCCTCGACCAGCGAGCGGAAGTCGCCGTCGCCCGAGAAGAGAACCATATGGTCGATATGCTCGGCCATCTCCATCGCGTCGACAGCGAGCTCGATGTCCATATTGCCCTTGACCTTGCGGCGGCCGAGCGAGTCGACGAATTCCTTGGTCGGCTTGGTCACGACGGCGTAGCCATTATAGTCGAGCCAATCGATCAGCGGACGAATCGACGAATATTCCTGATCCTCGATCAGCGCCGTATAATAGAAAGCGCGAATGAGGCGGCCCTTGCCCTGGAACTCGCGCAACAGCCGTTTGTAATCGATATCGAATCCGAGCGATTTGGCCGTCGCATAGAGGTTGGCGCCGTCAATGAATAAGGCAATTCGTTCCGGGTCTGCCATCGTAGTTGGTCTCGCTTGTCGGGTCCAGTATGGAGGGGCCGCCGCTTGCCGCACGCGCTGTCGACCCTACTGGCAGCACGCATCTCTAACTGTGACGCGAATCGACAGTGACGAAAATCTCGAAGCCGTCGTCGATCGCGGTCGTAGACAGGCGCGCCATCCACGAACAGCTTTTTCGTCACATGAAAGTCACGCCCTTCGTTAAAGTCGTAAATCGACCATGTATCGGCGATCGTCAAGGGGGTACGCGAAAAATCTGTCTGGAAATACTACAGCAATAGATGGTTCGACAAGCGGTTCATGCTCTCCCGGCCGCGGCGACCCTGCCATCCCGCGCCGTCGCGCATTGCCAACGGCAAAAAATTAGTGTAGCAGCCCGACCGATCGAACGCTAGAGGAGTCCGCAAGTCATGGCGCGCGTCACCGTCGAAGACTGCATCGACAAAATCGAGAACCGCTTCGATCTGGTCCTGCTCGCAGCCCATCGCGCGCGGCTGATCTCCTCCGGCCAGTCCATTCTGGTCGAGCGCGACAAGGATAAGAATCCCGTCGTCGCGCTGCGCGAGATCGCCGAGACCGCGCTTTCGCCGGACGATCTGAAGGAAGACTTCATCCATTCGCTGCAGCGCCATGTCGAGGTCGACGAGCCCGAGACCGAGACTGTGCCGTCCCTGGCCGCCTCGCCGGATTCCGACGGCGGCGACGCGCAGTTCGACCGCATGACGGAGGAGGATCTTCTCCGCGGCCTCGAGGGTCTGGTGCCTCCGGCCGAGGTCGAGGACGAAGGCGAGTAATTCGCCTACCGACGGGCGAACGAAAACGCCACCCCGGACGGCTTTGCCGTCCGGCTGCCTCGCTACCTTCGCCTAATCTCCCATGCTCGCTCGCCGAAAACACTAGGGGCCGGCGGCGAGCTGTTCTACAATCGAACGCGAATGCGGCCGTCGGCCGGTTTCGGGCGCTCGCGCCGCCTCCCGTCCGATCTTCCCCGTGAGCTCCGCGACGCCCCCGACGATCCGCGCAACCAGATCGCCGGTCGACGCCTATGATGCGCCAATACGAGCTCGTCGAGCGAGTTCGAAAATATAATCCGCAGGTCGACGAGGACCTGCTCAATCGCGCCTATGTCTACGCCATGAAGGCGCATGGCCAGCAGACGCGCGCCTCCGGCGACCCTTATTTCTCGCATCCGCTCGAAGTGGCGGCGATTCTCACCGACCTCAAGCTCGACGACGCCACCATCGTCGCCGCCGTGCTGCACGACACGGTGGAGGACACGAGCTCCACGCTCGACGAGATCAATCGCCTGTTCGGCCCGCAGATCGGCAAGCTGGTCGATGGTCTGACCAAGATCGAGAAGCTCGACCTCGTCTCCAAAAAAGCCGCGCAAGGCGAGAATTTCCGCAAGCTTTTGCTCGCCGTCTCCGAGGACGTCCGCGTTCTGCTGGTGAAGCTCGCGGACCGGCTGCACAATATGCGCACGCTGCATTTCGTGCCGCCGGAAAAGCGCGCGCGCATCGCGCAGGAGACGCTGGACATCTATGCGCCGCTCGCCGGCCGCATGGGCATGCAGCGCCTGCGCGAGGAGCTGGAGGGCCTCGCCTTCCGCCATCTGACGCCGGAGGCCTATCAGGCGATCGAATCGCGCCTGCACGATCTGCGCGCCAAGAATGGCCGCATCATCAAGAAGATCGAGAAGGAGCTGACGCAGGAGTTCGCCGCGCGCGGCATTCATGCGGCCGTCACCGGGCGGCAGAAGACGCCCTATTCCGTCTGGCGCAAGATGGAGCGCAAGTCGATCGCCTTCGAGCAGCTCTCCGATATTTTCGGCTTTCGCATCATCGTCGACGGTGTGGAAGATTGCTATCGCGCGCTCGGCATAGTGCACACCAAATGGCCGAGCGTGCCGGGGCGGTTCAAGGATTACATCTCGACGCCCAAGCAGAACGACTATCGCTCCATTCACACCACTGTGATCGGCCCCGGCCATCAGCGCGTCGAGCTGCAGATCCGCACCGCGACCATGCATGAGATCGCGCGCTTCGGCATCGCCGCCCATGCGCTCTACAAGGATTCCTCCAGCGACGAGGGCAAGGAGGAGCTGGCCAAGGAGAGCCGCGCCTTCAAATGGCTGCAGGACACGCTGGAATTGCTCGCCCACGGCGACAGTCCGGAAGAATTCCTCGAGCATACGCGGCTCGAATTGTTTCAGGACCAGGTGTTCTGCTTCACGCCCAAGGGCGGGCTGATCGCTCTGCCGCGCGGCGCGACGCCGATCGATTTCGCCTATGCGGTGCATACGCGGGTCGGCGATTCCGCTGTCGGCGCCAAGATCAACGGACGCATCGCGCCGGTTCTGTCGCAATTGCAGAATGGCGACGAGGTGGAGATCGTCCGCGCTGAAAGTCACGTGCCGCCGGCGGCCTGGGAATCGCTCGTCGTCACCGGCAAGGCGCGTTCCGCCATTCGCCGCGCGACGCGCGAGGCGGTGCGGATGCAATACGCCGGGCTCGGCCGGCAGATCGTCACCCGCGCTTTCGAGCGCGCTGGGCGAGCGGTCTCGGACGAGAAGCTGAAAGCCGCGCTGCCGCGCCTCGCCCGCGCCTCGCTGGAGGATGCTTTCGCCGCTGTCGGCCGCGGCGAGATCTATTCCGGCGATGTGGTGAAATCCGTCTATCCGGATTTCAGCGAGGAGCGGAAGCCCGCGCAGCAAATGCGCCTCGAGCCGGGCGAGCCCGGCTGGTTCGGCATGAAGTCCAACGCCAATGTCGTGTTCAAGGCCCCCGGCTCGCCCGATCAGGCCAGCGCCATTCCGATCCGCGGCCTGCGCGGCGACGTGCCGGTGCGCTTCGCCCCGGAGGGCGGCGCCGTGCCGGGCGACCGCATCGTCGGCATACTGACGCCGGGCGAAGGCATCACCATATATCCGATCCAATCGCCGGCGCTGACCGCCTTCGACGATCAGCCCGACCGCTGGCTGGACGTGCGCTGGGACATAGACCCGGAGAGCCGGGAGCTGTTTCCGGCGCGGCTCGTGGTGACGGCGATCAACGAGCCGGGAACGCTGGGCGGGCTGGCGACGCTGATCGGCGAGACGGGGGCCAATATCGACAATGTCGCCTTCGCCATTCATTCTCCCGACTTTCGTGAGATGCGATTCGACCTCGAGGTCGCCGATCTGAAACATTTGAACGACATCATCGCCCGGCTGCGGGCGAGCGCTCTGGTCAGCAAGGTCGAGCGCGTCATCGGGTGAGGAAACATGACTGCTCGCCGCATACGTCTCGGCGTGAATGTCGATCACGTCGCCACCATTCGCAACGCCCGCGGCGGCCTCTCGCCGGACCCTGTGCGCGCCGCTCTGCTCGCCATCGAGGCGGGCGCGGACGGAATCACTGCGCATTTGCGGGAGGATCGCCGCCATATTCGCGACGCCGACATGGCGCGGCTGAAGGCGGAAATATCCAAGCCGCTCAATTTCGAGATGGCCGCGACCGAGCAGATGCTCGACATTGCGCTGCAGACCAAGCCTCACGCCGTCTGCCTGGTGCCGGAGCGCCGCACCGAGCGCACCACCGAGGGCGGGCTCGACGTCATCGGCGGGCATAATCACCTCGTCCCCTTCGTCGACGAGCTGAACCGGGCCGGGATTCGCGTCTCTCTGTTCATCGAGCCGGGCGCCGAGGCGATCGACGCCGCGACCTCGATCAAGGCGCCGGTCGTCGAGCTGCATACGGGCGCATGGTGCCATGCGGTCGAAGTGGGGGACCACGGGACCGCCGAGCGCGAGTTCGCCCGCATCGTGGCGGCCGCGGCGCATACGTCGGAGCGCGGGCTCGAGTGCCACGCCGGCCATGGGCTGGACTATACGACGGCGAAGCGCATCTCGGCGCTGCCGCAGATCGTCGAGCTGAACATCGGGCATTTCCTCATCGGCGAAGCGGTCTTCGTCGGCCTCGCCGAATCGATCCGCGCCATGCGGCGGGCGATCGACGAGGGCGCGGGCGCCGCATGATCATCGGCTTCGGCAGCGATCTCTGCGACATTCGCCGCATCGAGCAGGCGCTCGAGCGCTATGGCGAGCGCTTCATCCGCCGCTGCTTCACCGATGTCGAACGCGAGAAATCGGAAGGACGCGCCGCTCGCGCGGCCTCCTACGCCAAGCGCTTTGCCGCCAAGGAGGCCTGCGCCAAGGCGCTCGGCACCGGCATAAGCGAAGGAATCACCTGGAAAACCATGGGCGTCGTCAATCTGCCCTCCGGCAAGCCGACGGTGGAGCTGACCGGCGCCGCCGCCGAGCGTCTGGCCGAGATCGCGCCGCAGGGCGCGCGGATCGTCATTCACCTCACATTGACCGACGAATATCCGCTCGCGCAGGCCCAGGTTCTCATAGAGGCGCTGACGTGATAGACGAGCTTTGCGAGCGAGCCTGAAGGCGCGCGGTCCGAGGCCTGATGGACCGCGCGCCTTCAGGCTCGCTCGCAAACGGACGACCAGGAGCGGCTTCGGCCACAACTAAGGAGTGACGTGGTTTGAGCAGGAACGTCTCGGTCGCCGAACGGCGCGACGAAGGTGGTTTGCTCGAGACGATCAAGGTGATCGTCCAGGCGCTGGTCATCGCGCTCGTCATTCGCACGCTGCTGTTTCAGCCCTTCAACATTCCCTCGGGCTCTATGATCCCGACATTGCTGATCGGCGATTATGTCTTCGTCTCGAAATACGCCTATGGCTATTCGAACTACTCGCTGCCCTCCGTGCCTTATCTCGACTGGCGGCTCGATCTCTTCTCCGGCCGCGTGCTCGGCTCGCAGCCCAAGCGCGGCGATGTCGTGGTGTTCAAGCTGCCGCGCGACAATGAGACCGATTACATCAAGCGCGTGATCGGCCTGCCCGGCGACCGCGTCCAGATGATCGAGGGCCGCCTTTATATCAATGGCGAGATCGTGCCGCGCGAGGTCAAGGCCAAGGAGAAGCACGAGGGCCGCGACGGCCGCGAGGTCGAGGTGCCGACCTATACCGAGACTCTGCCCGGCGGCGTCGCCCATACGATCATCGAGATCGAGGGCGACCACGGCTATAAGGACAACACCGAGCTCTTCGTGGTGCCGCCGAACAATTATTTCATGATGGGCGACAATCGCGACAATTCCACCGATTCACGCTTCGCGCCGGAAGAAGGCGGCGTCGGCTATGTGCCCTTCGAGAATCTGGTGGGCCGCGCCGAGATCATCTTCTTCTCGGTGCAGAAGGACGAATATGCTCTGGCCTTCTGGCGCTGGCCCTGGACGGTCAGGTGGGATCGGCTGTTCAAGCCAGCGCATTGACGCCGCTCGGCATAAAGCAGACGCAAATGGGAGTTCTCGGTCGGGAGGACCTCGCCACGCTCGAGGCGAGCGTCGGTCATGGCTTCGCCAATCGCGGCCTGCTGGAGCATGCGCTGACCCATGTCAGCGCCTCGGCGGCGCGGCCGGAGTCCTATGAGC
This sequence comes from Methylosinus sp. R-45379, assembly GCF_001644125.1. Taxonomy (NCBI): domain Bacteria; kingdom Pseudomonadati; phylum Pseudomonadota; class Alphaproteobacteria; order Hyphomicrobiales; family Methylocystaceae; genus Methylosinus; species Methylosinus sp. R-45379. Next base: position 45,706 of record NZ_LUUM01000309.1, on the reverse strand, counting down.
GGCTGGAGTTTCTCGGCGACCGCGTGCTCGGCGTCGTCATCGCCCATATGCTCTATGAGAATTTCCCGCAGGAGAGCGAGGGCGAATTGTCGCGGCGGCTCGCCGACCTCGTGCGCAAGGAATCCTGCGCCGAGGTTTCCGAGCGCTGGGGCGTCGGCCCTTTCATGCGGCTCGGCGACGGCGAGGCGCAGACGGGCGGACGGAAAAAACGCGCCATATTGGGCGATATGTGCGAGGCGATCATCGGCGCGGTCTATCTCGACGGCGGCCCGCAGGCGGCCGAGGCCGTGGTGCGCGCCGCCTTCGCCGAGCGCATGCACGCGCCGGGGCGAAGGCTGCGCGACGCCAAGACCGCGCTGCAGGAATGGGCGCAGGCCCGCCGCCTGGCCACGCCGCGCTACCGGCTCGCCGCGCGCAGCGGGCCGGACCATGCGCCCTTCTTCGAGGTAGCGGTGGAGGTCGAGGGCTTCGTGGCCGCGCAAGGCGCTGGCGCCTCCAAGCGCGCCGCGGAGCAATCCGCCGCTCAGGCCTTTCTCGACCGCGAGGGGATAGAGAGGGAGGACGTGTGAGCGCCAGCTTCGCGGGCTCGACACGACAGTCCCCTCATCCTGAGGGCGCTGATTTGGACCAGGGCTTCATGCCAACATCGAAAGGCGCATTCTCGTGACCGAAACAAGCTGTGGCTTCGTCGCCTTGGTCGGCGCGCCCAACGCCGGCAAATCGACGCTGCTCAATCAGCTCGTCGGCGCGAAAGTGTCCATCGTCTCGCGCAAGGCGCAGACGACGCGCGCCCTCGTGCGCGGCATAGCGCTGGAAGGCGAGGCGCAGATCATTCTGGTCGACACGCCCGGCATTTTCGCGCCCAAGCGTAGGCTCGACCGCGCCATGGTGGCGAGCGCCATCTCCGGCGCCGGCGACGCCGACGCCATTGTGCTGCTCGTGGATGCGCGCCGCGGCCTCGTCGCGGAGGTGGAGGAGATCGTCGCCAAGCTCGCCACGCTCTCCGCGCCGAAAATTCTGGCGCTCAACAAGATCGATCTGGTGCCGCGCGATTCGCTGCTGGCGCTCACGGCGGCGCTGACGGAAAAGGCGAATTTCATCGAGACCTATATGATCTCGGCGCTGAACGGCGATGGCGTCGCCGATCTCAAAGCCAAGCTCGCCGCGCTGATGAAGCCCTCGCCCTGGCTCTATCCGGAAGACCAGCTCTCCGACGCGCCGCTGCGACTGCTCGCCGCCGAGATCACGCGCGAGAAGATCTTCGAGCGTCTGCATGATGAATTGCCCTATCAATCGACGGTCGAGACCGATTCCTGGCAAAATCAGAAGGACGGTTCGGCCCGCATAGAGCAGACGATCTATGTCACCCGCGACGGGCAGAAGAAGATCGTCATCGGCGAAGGCGGCCGCACCATAAAGGCGATCGGCCAGGCCGCGCGCCGCGAGATCGCGGAGGCCGCCGAGCAGAAGGTGCATCTCTTTTTGTTCGTGAAGGTGCGCGAGAATTGGGCCGACGATCCCGAGCGCTATCGCGAGATGCGGCTGGATTTCCCGAAGGAGTGACGCGCGTCTCCTTCTCCCGCGAGCGGGAGAAGGAGTGGTCGGCGTTGCACGAAAAGATCATCCGCTCGCCTTCAGCCGCAAGCCTCGCGGCACGATACGCGACTCCGCGAGATCGAACAGCCCCTGCGCGGCGAGCGCCATGAGCGCCGCAGGAATCGCCCCCTCGAGGATCAGCGCGAAATTGTCGAGGCGGACGCCGGTGAAAATCGGCTGGCCATAGCCGCCGGCGCCGATCAGCGCGCCCAAAGTCGCCGTGCCGACATTGATGACCGCCGCCGTCTTCAGCCCCGCGAGAATAGCGGGCGACGCCATCGGCAATTCGACGAGAAGCAAGCGCCGCCAGGGCGTGAGCCCGATGGCGATCGCCGAATTTTCGATCGCGCGCGGAATCGTCGTGAGGCCGGTCGCGACATTCCGTACGATCGGCAGCAGGCTATAGAGGAACAGCGCCGCAATGGCCGGTGCCGCGCCTATGCCGAGCAGCGGAATCATGAAGACGAGCAGAGCGAGCGAGGGAATCGTCTGCAGCACGCTGGCGAGGCCGAGGATCGCATGGCCGAGACGCGGACGCTTCGCCGCCGCGACGCCGAGCGGCACAGCGACGAGGATCGCCGCCGCCAGCGAGACGCCGACGAGAAAGAGATGCTCGCGCGTGCGTCGCCACAGCCGCTCGGCGAGACTCTGCGAAGGCGCCGGCGCCTCGACGCCGAATTGCGTCGCGACGAAATTCGCCGCCGCCTCGCGCTCTGTGCGAAGGCCTGTCTTCACCGCGATATTCATCGCGATCATCGCCGGCGCGTCTATGCGACCCTCGAGCCTCAGCATGGACATGACCGCCTGCGGCGCGCGCTGCTCGAGATCGACGCGATAGAGCAGAACGGCGCGATTTTCCGCGAACAGCTTGCGGTCGTCGTCGAGCACGAGAATGCGCCGATCGGCGACTTGCGGATCGGTGGCGTAGAGATCGACGACATCGATGGCGCCGTCGAGAAGCCCCTTATAGGCGATATCGTGATCGAGCCCGCGCACATCCTCCGCCGCGAATCCATAGGCGGCGCGCAGCGCCGGCCAGCCATCGGCGCGAGCGAGCAATTCCTCGCTCAAGGCGAAGACGAGCGACGCCTGCCGCGCGAGATCAGAAATGGTCCGCACGCCCAGCGCCTCCGCCTTGTCGCGCCGCATGCCGAGCGCATAGCCATTGCCGAAGCCGAGCGGCAGGCTCATGCGCAGCCCGAGCTCGCCGAGCGCGTCGGCGAGCTGGCGATCGTTGGAGAGCCGCAGCTGCGCGAGAATCTCCTGCCGCAGCGTGCCCGTATATTCGGGATAGGCGTCGATCTCGCCGGAGAGCAGCGCATTCCAGACGAGCCGCGTGCCGCCGAGCGCCGGTCGGCGGATCACGCGCGCGCCAGAAGCGGCGGCAAGATCGGCGACGATATCCGAGAGAATGACGGATTCGGTGAAGGTCTTGGAGCCGATGCGCACGACATCGCCCTCACGCGCACAGGCGCCGAGCAGAAGGAGCGCGAGCAAAATTGCAAGAGCGCCCCTCATCGCGCGCCCTCCGGCGGAAGCGGCAGATCGGCGAGGCGCCGCGCGCTGGCGCGCACGAAGCGCGTGACGAACTCCTCCGCCGGCCGCTCGACGAAATCGGCGAAGCGGCCTTGCTGCACGATGCGGCCGTGATTCATCAGCACGATCTGCTCGGCGAAGAATCCGGCCTCGGCGAGATCATGCGTAACGATGACGACGGTCTTGCGCAGCCGCGCGAATATGGCGGCGAGATCGTCCTGCAGATCGGCGCGGATCAGCGGATCGAGCGCGCCCAGCGGCTCGTCCATCAGCAGAATCTCCGGATCGAGCATGAGCGCGCGCATCAGCGCCACGCGCTGCCGCTGGCCGCCCGAGAGCTCGGCCGGAAAGCGATCCAAAGCCTCCGCCGGAAAGCGCGTGAGACGCAGCAGCTCCTCGAGTCGCGCCGTGCGACGTTCCGCGGGCCAGCGCATCTCGCGCGCCATCAGCTCTATGTTGCGGCGCGCGGTAAGATGCGGGAAGAGGCCGCCCTCCTGAATCACATAGCCCATGAGGCTCCGGAGCTTCGCCGCTGAAAGCGGCGTCAGCAGATGGCGCGCCACCTCTATCTCGCCCTCGTCCGGCGTCACGAGCCCGACGATCATGGCGAGAAGCGTGGATTTGCCGGAGCCGGATGGGCCGATCAGCGCCGTCGTGCGCGCGGGCTCTATCGTCAGCGTGACGTCGTCGACGACGCGCGCGCCGCCGAAACATTTACTGACATGCTCCAGTCGGATCATGACTGCGCCGCGGCGTCGGGTGACGTCGCTCAAATGGCGCGCGCGGGCGTGGTTCCAAGGGTCGGCCACCGCGAAGATGCGGGACGTCACGCGCGGCCTCGGCTTGAATCCGGCCGACCGACGTGAGAGCTTCCCGCTCCCGCGGCGTCGCCGCTCGGCGTCTCCTCACCCATGGCGTCGCAACGCAAGATCATCCACATCGACATGGACGCTTTCTATGCGTCGGTCGAACAGCGCGACGATCCGCGATTGCGCGGACGGCCGGTCGCCGTCGGCTCGCCGCGCGAGCGCGGCGTCGTGGCGGCGGCGAGCTATGAGGCGCGCGCTTTCGGCGTGCGCTCGGCCATGCCTTCCGTCACAGCGAGCAGGCGATGTCCCGATCTCCTCTTCGTTCCGCCGCGCTTCGACGTCTATCGCGAGGTGTCGCGGCGCATTCGCGCGATCTTCCTCGATTACACGCCGCTGGTCGAGCCGCTCTCGCTCGACGAGGCCTATCTCGACGTCACCGAAAATCGCAAGAAGATCGCCTCCGCGACGCATATCGCCGAGGAGATAAGAGCGCGCATTCGCGAGGAGACTCGGCTGACCGCCTCGGCGGGCGTCTCCTACAACAAATTTTTGGCCAAGCTCGCGTCCGACCAGAACAAGCCGAATGGTCTCTTCGTCATCACGCCGGACAGAGGCGCGGAATTCGTCGCCACGCTGCCGATCGGCAAGTTTCACGGAGTCGGGCCGGCGACGGCGAAGAAGATGAATGCGCTCGGCATAGAGACGGGGCTCGATCTGCGCGCCAAGCCCCTGCCCTTTCTGCAGCGGCATTTCGGCAAATCGGGAAGCTATTTTTACGGCATCGCGCGCGGCGTCGACGATCGTCCAGTACGGCCAGACCGCATTCGCAAATCGATCGGTGCGGAAGTGACCTTCGCGCATGATCTCGTCGCGCTCGAGGAAGCGATCGCCGCTCTCGCGCCCATCGTCGCGCGCGTCGCCGCCCATTGCGAGGGGGCGGGCATAGAGGGACGCACGGTGACGCTCAAAGTCAAATATGCGGATTTTCAGCAGATCACGCGGCGCAGCACCGGCGCCGCGCCGATCGCCTCGCGCGCCGCGCTGGAAGCCTGCGCGCTGGCGCTGCTGCGCCCGCTGTTTCCGTCAGAGAAAGGCGTGCGCCTGCTCGGCGTCACGCTCTCCTCGCTCGCGCCCGCGGGTGGAAGCGACGATCCGCAGATGAGCTTGGGGGTGTGAAGTCACCAGCGAATAGCGAATAGCGAGTAGCAGGCAGCGAGCTGTCTATTCGCTACTCGCTACTCGCTACTCGCCAACCTCTATTCGCCCCTCACGGCGCGGTCCAGGGATAGGTCCAAGTCTCCGTCAACGTCAGCGGGCCGGCCTTGAGGAAGGCGCGAATATCCGCCGTCTGGCCGGATTTCACCGCTATGTCGAACATCACGCGCATGCCGTCTATGTGCGGATTGGCGGCGACGCTCGAGCGGATGACCGTGCCATTGGTCGCCGAGGCGACGACTTCCACCTGCGAAGGATCATTGACGTAATAAGCGAGATCGCCGCCGGCGAAATCGACGATGAAGCGATGCGCGCCCGGAGTCGCCGCCTCGCCCGAGCCGAGCGCCCGCGCCGGCGCCTCGAATGTGTTCACCGCGCGGCCATTGGGAGAGAGCCGCGGCAGATCGAGCAGCGAGGTGATGCGATAGGCGTAGGAGAAGGGCTTGCCGATCTCGAGCGGCTGCGCGCCGACCCAGGCCGCGACGATATTGTCATTGGTCTCGTCGAGCGTCGGCAGCTCCAGCAGCTCGACGGCGCCCTCGCCCCATGACCCTTGCGGCTCGATGAAATAGCTCGGCCGCCGCTCATAGGCGAGGTCGATGTCCTGATAGGTCTCGAAGTTGCGGTCGCGCTGCAGAAGGCCGAAGCCGCGAATATTGGGATCGGAGAAGGACGTCAGCCGCGCGATCGGCGCATTGGCGAGCGGGCGCCAGAGCCATTCCTTCGACTCGCCATGGACGAGCAGCCCGTCCGAATCATGCAGCTCGGTGCGGAAGCCGTCGCGCATGCGGCGGTCGTTCTCGCCGGTGAGATACATTGAGGTGAGCGGCGCGAGGCCGAATTTCGCCTTGCGACGCGGGAAGATGGTCGCCTGCACGTCGATCGTGCTGTCCTGGCCGGTCGTCAGATCGAAGCGATAGGCGCCGGTCGCCGCCTCGCCGTCGAGCAGCGCATAGAAGGTGATGCGATTGCTGCCCGGCTGCGGCGTCTCGATCCAGAACTCGCGGAAGAAGGGGAAGACTTCCGAATTGTCGCCGCAGTCGACGCAGAGCGCACGCGCCGAGAGGCCGTAGCGCTGGCCGCGGCCGAGAAAGCGGAAATAGCTCGCGCCGAGGAAGGAGATCACCTCGTCGTGCACATGCGGATCATTGAGCGGGAAATGCAGGCGGAAGCCGGCGAAGCCGATGTTGATCGGCAGCGTCCGCTCGAATTTGTTGCGGCCATAGTCGAACAGGGCCGCCGAATAGGGAATGGGCGTCGGAATGCCGTCCCTTATCGTGTTCACCGTCACCGGGCGCTTGTAGAGAAAGCCCAGATGGAAGGTGTGCAGCCGGAACGAGCCCGGAATATTGGAGAACAGCGCCTTTTCCGGACGGAAGCGAAGATCGCGGAAGGAGTCGAAGTCGAGCTTCGCCAATTCGTCCGGCAGCTGCGGCGGCGCCGCCTCGAAAGGCGCGCCGGCGAGGTCGCGGGCGCGGCGCGCCACGTCCTCGAGGCCGAAGCGCGGCTGCGTTCCGTTCTGCACGGATTGCGCGACGGCGCGTCCGAGCGGCGCGGCCTGAGCGCCCGCCGCGACCATCGCGCCGAGAAGCCGGCGGCGTGTGATGTCGATCATTTCAGTCGGTTTCCGGAAAAATTGAGCGACGAGCGGAAGCCCGTCTTCGGGTCGCAGACGAATCGGGGTCGCAGACGAATCGGGCGTTCTTGGGGACGCCGCCCCGTCTACGAGCGCGGCGTGCGTCGCCCGGCCCCGTCCGAGCTTCTGCCTATCCGGCTTTGGGCCGGTCTGCAAGACGGTGGAGCTATCACCCCGCGGAGGGCGCAAAATGGGCGAAAGGGCGACAAATTTCGCCGGCGGGCGAAAAAGCCCTTGCAGAGCCGGCGAAAGCGCGTATTTACGTTCTCGCCCACTTTCGCACGTGCCTGTGGTCGTGTGTCGGTCGATGGGGATCCGGACAAGAGGCCGGTCAACCATCGGAATAAAACCGGCAGCCGGAGGCGAAACCGGCGAACCTCGCCTGAGCGAGGGATCGCGACTTAAAGCAACGACGGACCGGGCTTTTTCGTCTCTGTCGACCCTCCAAAGGTCGGCGTACCGAAGAGGCTTGTCTTTCTTGCCGGGCGTGCGGAAAGGGAAAAATCCCCTTCCAAGCGATGGCTATTCGACACGGGATTCGATGTCCGTCTGGACATGCGAGTCCGCGTTTCGTCTAGCCGACGGCGCATCACCCGACTGTCCTGCGCTTCGCCGCGAGCGAAGCCGTGACGGTCATGGAACGCAGTCGTCTCGATGTTCAGCGCGCCTCCACAGCGTGCTGCGCAAACGACGTCGTGCATCCGATCGAAGCCCTTGGCCACTCCGCGGCGCTACATGCCGCGACTTCGTTGGGGATGCCGCAAATGACGGATCGTATTCGCGAATTTTTGGAGGCCCGTCGTCGCGCCGGACGCGATGTCGGCCCCTGCCTCGTCGTCGACCTCGAGGTCGTGCGCGACAATTACACGAGCTTCGCCAAGGCGCTGCCGGACACGCGCGTGTTCTACGCCGTGAAGGCCAATCCGGCGCCGGAGGTGCTCTCGCTGCTCGCCACGCTCGGCTCCTGCTTCGACACGGCCTCCGTTGTCGAGATCGAGCAGGCCATGGCCGCCGGCGCGACGCCGGATCGCATCAGCTTCGGCAACACGATCAAGAAGGAGCGTGACATCGCCCGCGCCTATGCGCTGGGCGTGCGCCTCTTCGCGGTCGATTGCGAGGCGGAGGTCGAGAAGATCGCCCGCTCCGCGCCGGGCTCCAAGGTCTTCTGCCGCATTCTCTGCGACGGCAGCGGCGCCGAATGGCCGCTGTCGCGCAAATTCGGCTGCACGCCGGATATGGCGCCGCGCGTCCTCGAGCACGCTCATCGCCTCGGCCTTGTCGCCTATGGCGTGTCCTTCCATGTCGGCTCGCAGCAGGGCAATCCGAACATGTGGGACGGCGCGCTGAAGTCGGCCTCGTCGATCTTCCGCGATCTCGCCGAGCGCGGCATTCAGCTGCAGATGGTCAATCTCGGCGGCGGATTTCCGACCCGTTACCTCAAGAATGTGCCGGCGGTGAAGGCCTATGGCCAGGCGATCTTCCGGGCGTTGTCGAAGCATTTCGGCAATCGCATTCCCGAGACGATCATCGAGCCGGGCCGCGGCATGGTCGGCAACGCCGGCGTGATCGAGGCCGAGGTCGTGCTGGTGTCGAAGAAGTCCCGTGAGGACGAGGTCCGCTGGGTCTATCTCGACATCGGCAAGTTCAACGGTCTCGCCGAGACGACCGACGAGATGATCCGCTATCCGATCCGCACCGAGGCGGACGGCTCCGCGACCGCGCCTTGCGTCATCGCCGGGCCGAGCTGCGATTCGGTGGACGTGCTGTATGAGAAGGAGCCCTACCTCCTGCCCATCAGCCTGGAGATCGGCTCGAAAGTGCTGATCGAGGGAACCGGCGCCTATACGACGACCTATTCGTCGGTCGGCTTCAACGGCTTCCCGCCGCTCGAATCCTTCGTCATCTGACGCCTGCGGGCCGCGAGCCTTCTGGCTCGCAGCCGCCCCGCCAAAATTACCTGTCCCGTTCGGCGGGCGCGCAGCGATGCGCGCCAGGCGCGAGGGTCGTCCGTCCTCGAAGGGAGGAACCGATGGCCTTTGAACTTTCTCATCATGAGATCCGGTCGCTCGGCTTTTCGCGCGATGGCGTGATCGCGGAAGCGAGCCTCGTGGCGCGCCGTCCCGTCTGCGCGATCGCGGAAGAAGCCCAGGAAGACGTCGTGGCGCGCGAAACTCTGCTCGACGCGGCCTTCGGCCCGGCTCGCTTTCTCAAGACTTGCGAGCGCTTGCGCGAGGGCCGCATGCCGGCGCGCGGGCTCGCGCTGGTCTGCAAGGACGAGGACCGGCTCGTCGCCACAATGCGCATGTGGGCAATTTTCGCTGGTCCGGGGCGCCCGGCGCTGCTGCTCGGCCCGCTCGCGGTGGCGCGGGACTATCGTTCGCTGGGGCTCGGCGCCGCCATGATAAAGGCGGGCCTCGCGCGCGCGGCGACCCGCAATCATCGCGCGGTTCTGCTCGTCGGCGACGCGCCCTATTATGCGCGCTTCGGCTTCGAGACGCGTTTCACCGAAGGACTGACAATGCCCGGCCCCGTCGAGCGCGAGCGTTTCCTCGGCCTCGAGCTGACGAATGGCGCGCTGACCGGCGCCGCCGGCCGAGTGTCCGGAGCCGGCCTGCCCGCCCGGGCGGCTGCCCCGGCGGTGATCGGCGAGCTGGCGCGCGCGGCGTGACGTCGCGCGGCGAAGGGCGAAGGTAAGCGCGGGCGGCCTTTGCCCGGGGAGCCGAACCGGCGCCGGACATTCGATAAAAGCAAAACGCCCGAAGTCTCGCGACTTCGGGCGTTTTGAATTTGGTCAGGCTTCGGCGGGGTGAGGCGAGCCCGCCTCCCCGGCGCTAAGCCGCGATCAGTGCGCCAGCGACTTCACATCCGCGATGCCGGCGGAGACGAAATCGGTTCCGGCGACGCCCTTGCGCAGCACGGCCTCGGCGACCTTCACCGCGGCGTCGGCGGCGCTGGCGCGCACCTCGGCGGCGGCCTGAGCCTCGGCCTGGGCGATCTTGTCCTCGACCTGCTTGGTGCGGCGGGTGATATAGTCCTCGAGGCGCTGGCGCGCTTCGGTCGCCAGCAGATCGGCCTCGCTCTTGGCCTGAGCGACGATCGCCTTCGCCTCTTCCTCGGCCTCCTCGCGCTTCTTCTCGAAGGAGGCGAGCAGGCTCTCGGCCTCGCTGCGCAGGCGCTCGGCCTCGGCGAGCTCGCTCTTGATCCGGATCACGCGCGAATCGAGCGCGGCTCCGAGCTTCTTATGCGCGCCCACATAGAGGAGCAGGAAGACGAAAATGCCGAAGCCGATGGCGACGAAAACTTCCGCGTCGAAATGCATGGCTCGACCTCTCAGCTCGCCTTGATGTTACGGTATTCGCCTTGCAGCGTCTCGGCGGCGAAGCGGGCGCCCGTCAGCTTCTCGAGGATCGCGCCGGCGGCTTCGGTGGCGATCGTCTCGACATTGGACAGCGCCTCGGATTTGGCGGCGAGAATCTGCGTCTCGGCGGCGGCGACCTTCTCGGCGAAGGCGGCCTCCTCGCTGGCGCGACGCGTGGCGGTCTCGGTGGCCGCCTGCTGCTGGGCGGCGCGGCCGATATCCTGCGCCTGCGCCTTGGTGACGCGCAAGGTCTCGTCATGCGCGGCGGCGGCTTCCTGCGCCTTCTCCTGCAGCTCGCGCGAGGCGATGAGATCGCTCTCGATGCGGCTCTCGCGGTCGTGCAGAATGGAGCCGATGCGCGGCAATGCGATGCGCGACATGAGAAGATAGAGAAGTCCGAAGGTCAGCGCCAGCCAGACGAGCTGCGGAACGAAATTCTCCGTCTGGAAGGGCGGAAACTCGCCTCCACCGTGATGCTCGACGCTCGCCTGCGTCGTGCTCGGCTCATGAGCTCCATGCGGCGCCGCCTCTTCGGCGGCGAGAACGATATTCGCCATGACGGCTTCCAGCCTCTTGTCTGCGTGGGAGACGACAAAGGCTCGGGACGCGTCCCGAGCCTTCGTTCATACGGCCTCAGGCCTTGAGATAGAGCAGGATCGCGATCAGAAACGCGAAGATGCCGAGACCTTCGGCCAGCGCCGCGCCGATGATGGCGTTGGTGAACTGAGCCGCAGCGGCCGACGGATTGCGCAGAGCGCCATTGAGATAGTTGCCGAAGATGATCGCGACGCCGATCGCGGCGGCGCCCGTTCCGATGGCGGCGAGACCAGCGCCGATCGGGCCGTAGACGGAAACATCAGCCATTGTTAACTCCTGCTCTTTTTTAGGCGGGCGACCATTTATTGTTCAAATATTTATCAGTGGCCCGGGTGGATCGCGTCATTGAGATAGACGCAAGTGAGGACGGTGAAGACGAACGCCTGAAGGCAGTTGACCAGCAGCTCCAGGGCGTAGAGCACGACGACGCCGAGCACAGGAACCGGCGCGAGCGCCGCCCAGGAGCCGGCGCCGAGAAGCATCACCGCGAGACCGCCGAACACGGCGAGCGTGATATGGCCCGCGAGAATGTTGGCGAAGAGACGAACGGAGAGCGACACGGGCCGCGACAGGAAGGAGATGATCTCGATCGGGATCAGAATGACCAGCACCGGCCCCGGAACGCCATGCGGCACGAACAGCCGCAGAAAGCCGAAGCCGTGGCGATAGAGCCCGTAGAGGATCACCAGAAGGAGAACGAAGGCCGCGAAGGCGAAGGTGAGGACGATCTGGCTCGACAGCGAATAGGTGTAGGGGACGAGGCCGATCAGATTCGACATCAGAATGAAGGTGAACAGCGTGAAGACGAAGGGGAAGAAGCGCATCCCTTCCTTGCCCGCCGTGGAGCGCACCGTATTGGCCACGAATTCGTAGAGAACCTCGGCGAGCGCCTGTCCACGACCCGGCACCAGCGCGCGCTTGGACGTCGCGAATATGGTGAGGATGATGGCCGCGGAAGCGGCGAGAAGCATGTAGAGCGAGGCGTTGGTGAAGGAGACGTCGACGCCATTGATGAAGTAAGGCGCAATACGCTGGAGCTCGAACTGCTCGGTAGGATTCATCGCTCGATCCGGACGGCGCCCGGCCCTTCATCTCCGCGGCGCCGAGGGAGTCGGGCCGCCTGTTTCATTCGCCGCCTCGCGCGTCTTTCGGCGCAACGAAGCGAAACACATTGTAGAAGCCCGCAGCGACGCCGAGCCCCAGAAACAGGATCAGCAGCCACGGCCCGGTGCCGAACCAGCGATCCACCTGCCATCCGATCAGCGTGCCGACGAGAATCGCGGCGACGAATTCGGACAGCACGGTGAAACCCGCGCTCAGCGCCTTTCCGAACGACCCGCCGACCGGCAATCCGCCGCCAGTCTCGGCGCGTCGCTCCTCCTCCTTGCTGCCGAGCTCGGCCTGGAGCCTCTCCAGCCTCGCGCGCAGCTCGCGGTCGCTCACATTCTTGTCCGTGGTCATCGGCTCTCCTCCTCGCGCAAAAGCTTCAGAGCACGCGCGAGCAGCATAGATGATCGCCGAAGAAACGCCCGGACAGGGGCGACGGAAGGGATTTCGACGCGACGCGATATCGGCCGGGCGGCCAAGTCGTTCGAGCCGCGCGCAACATATGGGCAGCGCCATTTCGTGTCAAGCCGCAGCCGCCGCCGCGAATCGCCCGGAAAACCTGGGTTTTTCCGCGATTGTCCATTTCTTGCGCAGACTCCTTTTCGCGGTTGCGAGATGGTCCGCAGCCGCAATGCGAGAAAGCCGCCCCGTCGCCGCGCCCCGCGGCCCCGTGAGGAACGGCTCGCTTTCCCTCGTCGAGGGAGCATGCTGGAGACGGAAGCCGCCCGAAGGATCCGACGGGCCGGCAGGCGACCGCGCTCTTCCGTAGCGAGGCGCGGAGAGGTAAGGTCCGCATAAATGCATTGATTTCATCGCGCTATCAAAAATTTTCAGTGGCGTCGGAGGCGCCGTTCTGGCGTCATCTTCACGAACGATCCTCCCTTTTGCGCGACGATGCGGATGGCGGACATATGACCGAGCTGCGGAACTTCGATCTCAATCTCCTCGTCGCCTTCAATTTTCTGATGGAGGAGCGCAATGTGTCGCGCGCGGCGCAGAAGATGTTCATCACCCAATCGGCGATGAGCCATGTGCTGCAGCGATTGCGGCAGCAGCTCGACGATCCGGTGCTGGTGAAGACGCCGCAGGGCATGAAGCCGACCCAGCGCGCGCTCGCCCTGGTGGAGCCGGTCGCTTCCATCTTGAACGAGGTCGAGCAGGTGATCCGCGGCTCGAAGGAGTTTTCGCCGGCGACGACGCAGCGGCGCTTCACGATCGCGACGAATGATTATGTCGAGTTCTGCCTGCTGCCGCCGCTGATGAAATCGGTGAGCCGGCAGGCGCCCAATGTGGAGATCCATCTGGTGCAGACCTCCGGCTCGCTGCGCGAGGCGGCGGACGCCGGCGATGTCGATCTCGTCATCGGCTTCGACGTGATCCTGGATTCGACGCCCTACGTCCGGCGCGAGCGGCTCTACACGGATCGCATCGTCGCTCTAGTGCGCCGCGACCATCCTGATTTTCCGACCGATGAGCCGACGCTCGAGCAATTCGTCGCGGCGCGACATATGCTGATGTCGCGGCGCGAGGCGGGCACGGGAATCATCGACGACTGGCTGGAGCGCCGCGGCCTCGCGCGCAAGGTCTCGCTCGTCGTGCCGAATTTTCTATCTGCGCCCTGGATCGTGGCGAGCAGCGATCTCGTCTTCTCATTGCCGCTGCGCATCGCCGAGCATTTCGTGCGTCTCGCGCCGCTGCGAATATTGGAGATACCGATCGAGTTCCCGACCTATGATCTCTTGATGGTTTGGCACTCGCTGCAAGATCGCGAGCCGGCGCACGCATGGCTGCGGCGCGAAATCGTCGATATTTGCCGCGGCGTCGTGGAGCCGCCGGTCGAGGAGACGCCGCGGCCGGCGCGCGCAAAGGGCCGAGAGCCTGCGTGAAGAATGCGCTCGCCACTCATCATAGGGTTTCCATCTGATTCTTCGCTCGAAAAAGCGACGACCGCACAGCTGTCATTGCGAGCGAAGAGAAGCAATCCAGAGCCGTGGGGCGGTTCTGGATTGCTTCGTCGCTCCGCTCCTCGCAATGACGACCATGCGGGAATGCGTGGCATTCACGCGGAAACCGTAGCACGCCTTCGCAAAAGCCCTCTTCCGCGCAGCGGGGGAGGGCCGGGGAGAGGGCCTCAGCGCGAGAATTTCTTATATTTCAGCCGATGCGGAATGACGCTGTCGATTCCGAGGCGACGCTTCTTGTCCTCCTCGTAATCGGCGAAATTGCCCTCGAACCACTCCACATGCGAATCGCCCTCGAAGGCGAGCATGTGCGTGGCGATGCGGTCGAGGAAGAAGCGGTCATGCGAGATGATGACCGCGCAGCCGGCGTAATCCACCAGCGCTTCTTCCAGCGCGCGCAGCGTGTCGACATCGAGGTCGTTGGTCGGCTCGTCGAGCAGCAGAACATTGGCGCCCTGCTTCAAAATCTTGGCTAGATGCACGCGGTTGCGCTCGCCACCCGACAGCATGCCGACCTTCTTCTGCTGGTCGGTTCCCTTGAAGTTGAAGGCGCCGCAATAGGCGCGTGAGTTGATCTCGCGCTTGCCGAGATAGATGATGTCATTGCCGCCGGAAATCTCTTCCCACACGGTCTTCTTGTCCTCGAGCGCGTCGCGCGATTGGTCGACATAGCCGAGCTGCACGCTGTCGCCGACCGTGATGGAGCCCTTGTCCGGCTTCTCCTGGCCCGTGATCATGCGGAACAAGGTCGTCTTGCCGGCGCCGTTGGGGCCGATCACGCCGACGATGCCGCCCGGCGGCAGCTTGAAGGAGAGATCGTCGATCAAGAGATGATCGCCGAAGCCCTTCGACAAATGATCGAAGGCGATGACATTGTCGCCGAGGCGCTCGGCCACCGGAATGACGATCTGCGCCGTCGTCGGCGCCTTCTCGTTCTGCTTGGCGACGAGATCCTCATAACGCTGGATACGCGCCTTGGATTTGGCCTGGCGGGCCTTGGGCGAGGCGGCGATCCACTCGCTCTCCGCCTCGAGGGCGCGCTGGCGGGCCTTGTCCTCGCTGTTCTCCTGCGCGAGGCGCTTCTGCTTCTGCTTCAGCCAGCTGGTGTAATTGCCTTCGTAGGGAATGCCGCGGCCGCGATCGAGCTCGAGAATCCAGCCGGTGACATTGTCGAGGAAGTAGCGGTCATGGGTGACGATGAGGATCGCGCCCGGATAATTGCGCAAATGTCCCTCGAGCCAGTTCACCGTCTCGGCGTCGAGATGGTTGGTCGGCTCGTCGAGCAGCAGCATTTCCGGCTGCTCGAGCAGCAGGCGGCACAGCGCCACGCGGCGCCGCTCGCCGCCGGAAAGCTTGGTGACGTCGGCGTCGTCGGCCGCGCAGCCGAGCGCCTCCATGGCCTGATCCACCTGGCTGTCGAGATCCCAGAGGCCCTTGGCCTCGATCTCGTCCTGCAGGCGGGTCATCTCGTCGGCGGTCTCGTCGGAATAATTCACCGCGAGATCATTGTAGCGATCGAGAATGGCCTTCTTGTCGGCGACGCCGAGCATCACATTGCCGCGCACGTCGAGCTCTGGATCGAGCTGCGGCTCCTGCGGCAGATAGCCGACGCGCGCGCCCTCGGCGACGAAGCCCTCGCCAGTATACTCCTTGTCCATGCCGCCCATGATGCGCAGCAATGTCGATTTACCGGCGCCGTTGACGCCGAGAACGCCGATCTTCGCGTCCGGGTAGAAGGACAAATGGACATTGTCGAGGACCTTCTTGCCGCCCGGATAGGTCTTGGTGAGACCCTGCATATGATAGATGAACTGCCGCGCCATGGGTGATCGGTCCCGCTAGAGAAAAATGCTCGGCGCGATGTTTAGCGCCTTTTGGGCGGAAGTGAAAACCGGCTTTTTGCGTGAGGGGCGGCGTGGTCGCGGAAGGCCCGTACGTCGCCGGAAGTTGACAGCGGCGGGGCTTTTCCGCCAGAGGTTGCCCGTCTCCAACGAGAGCGGGCTCATGCGCGTCTTCGTGACCGGCACGGCCGGATTCATCGGCTTCCATCTCGCACAGCGCCTGCTCGAGCTCGGCCACAGGGTCGACGGCTTCGACGGGCTCACGCCTTATTACGATGTGACGCTGAAAGAGGCGCGCCACGCCCGGCTCTCAGGCTTCGAAGCGTTTCGCCCCCATATCGCCATGCTCGAGGATATGGAGGCGCTGACCCGCGCCGTCACGGCGGCGGAGCCGGAGGTCATCGTCCATCTCGCGGCGCAGGCGGGCGTTCGCTACAGCCTCGAGAACCCGCGCGCCTATGTGGACGCCAATCTCGTCGGCGGCTTCAATGTTCTCGAGCTGGCGCGGCTGCAGGGCGTTCGCCATCTGCTGATGGCCTCCACCAGCTCCGTCTATGGCGGCAATCAGGACGTGCCCTTTTTGGAGAGCGAGCGCGCCGATTTTCCGCTGACGCTCTATGCGGCGACGAAAAAGGCCAATGAGGCGATGGCGCATTCCTATGCGCATCTGTGGTCCATTCCGACGACCATGTTCCGCTTCTTCACCGTCTACGGCCCTTGGGGCCGGCCGGATATGGCGCTGTTCAAATTCGTCGACGCCATCGAGAAGGGCCGGCCGATCGACATCTACAATCACGGCAAGATGCAGCGCGATTTCACCTATGTCGGCGATCTCGTCGAGGCGATCCTGCGCCTCGTCGACCGCGCGCCGCAGATCGGCGCGGACGCATCCGTCTCGCCGGTCGCCCCGTTCCGCATCGTCAACATCGGGCGCGGCGAGCCCGTGGGCCTGCTCGATTTCATCGAGGCGATCGAGCGCAAATTGGGCAAGACGGCGGTCCGCAACTATCTCGAGATGCAGAAGGGCGACGCCCCCCGCACCTTCGCCGATTGCTCGCTGCTCGAGCGGCTGACCGGCTTTCGCCCGCAGACCTCGGTGGAGGAGGGCGTCTCGGCCTTCGTCGACTGGTATCGCGCCTATTATGACGCCGCCTGACGCCGGAGCCGTGAGCAATCCTTAACCATCTGTCTGAGACAAGACCGTAACCGCCGCGCGGGGGCGATTCGCGCCCTTTCGGCGCGGCCTTGGGCCTCGTTTCGGAGAGCGTTTCATGGCCTTGGCTTGCACTTCAGGTCTCGATACCGGCTTCGTCGAGCTCGGCTATGCGAAAGTGGCGGCGCTCGGCGTCGTGCAGGGCATCACCGAGCTTCTCCCCATTTCCTCCACGGCGCATATGCGGATCGTGCCGGCGCTGCTCGGCTGGAAGGACCCGGGCTCGGCCTTCTCGGCCGCCATGCAGCTCGCCGCTTTGGCCGCCGTGGTCAGCTATTTCTGGAAGGATATTCGCGGGATCGCCTTCGGCTCCGTCCATGCGGCGCTGCGGCGCGATTTCAGCGATTGGAACTTCCGCTTCCTCATATGGATCGTCCTCGCCACCATCCCCATCGGCCTCGCCGGCATCGCGCTGTCCGGCGTGCTGAACGCCTGCGGCTCGCCGCTGCGCTCGCTGCCGGTCATCGGCATCTCCTGCATCGTCATGGCGGCGCTGCTCGCCATCGCCGAGCTCTATTGCAACCACTCCCGCACGCTGGACCATGTGAGCCTGAAGGATGCCCTGGTCGTCGGCTTCGCCCAGGTGGGCGCGCTGGTGCCGGGCGTCTCGCGCTCCGGCTCCACCTTGACCGCGGCCCTGTTCCTGGACCTCAAGCGCGAGCAGGCGGCGCAATTCTCCTTCCTGCTCGGCCTGCCGGCCATCACCCTCGCCGGCCTCAAGGAGCTCTATGAGCTGCACAAGGCGCATCTCGACGGCCATGGCTGGTCGGTGCTGGCGGTCGGCCTCGTCGTCGCCTCCGTTTCGGCCTTCGCGGCCATATGGGGACTGATGCGTTTTCTGGAGCGTTTCTCCACCTGGCCCTTCGTCGTCTACCGGGCCTTCATCGGCGTGGTTCTGCTCGTGGGCGCCGCCACCGGCCTATTGTCTTGAGCCGCAAGGGAGGCGGCGCCGATTCGGTCATTTCGGCGCCGCGATCTTTTATTTTTGTTCGCTTTGTCGGCGCCCGGCTCTTGCCCAAACAGGCCCTCGGGACCTAACATCGGAGCCATGGTCGAGACCACCACCCTCATTCGCCATGCTGGACCCGGCGACGCCGAGGCGATCACGCATGTGCACGACGCCTCCTGGCGGGACGCCTATCGCGGCGTCATTCCGGGCGGGGAGCTCGAGCGCATGATCGCCCGCCGCGGGCCGCAATGGTGGGCGCGGGCGATCGTGCGGGGCAGCGGCATTCTGGTGCTGGAGTTCGACCAGGACGTCGTCGGCTACGTCACCTACGGCCGCAATCGCGTGCCCTCCATGCCTTACTCGGGCGAGATCTTCGAGATCTATTTGCTGCCCGAATATCAGGGCCTCGGCTTCGGCCGACGCCTGTTCAACGCCGCGCGGCAGGAGCTCGCCGCGCATGGCTATCTCTCCACCATCGTCTGGGCCTTGGCCGATAATGACAAGGCTCTCGCCTTTTATCGCCGGCTCGGCGGCCTCACCGTCCGCCGCGCGGAAGAGCGCTTCGGCGAAGACATGTTGGCGCGCGTCGCCTTCGGATTCGTCTCCGCGCCCGTCCGCTGACTTTTCCCACTGTCAGGAGCTGCTAGATGCGTCTCGACGCCATTGAAATCGGCGCGAATCCTCCATTCGAAGTCAATGTCGTGATCGAAGTGCCGCTCGGCGGCGAGCCGATCAAATATGAGCTCGACAAAGCCTCGGGAACGCTCGTCGTCGACCGTTTCCTCTATACGTCGATGCGCTATCCCGGCAATTACGGCTTCATCCCGCACACTCTGTCGGAAGATGGCGACCCCTGCGACGTGCTGGTCGCCAATACGCGGCCGATCGCGCCCGGCGCGCTGATCGCCGTGCGCCCGATCGGCGTGCTCTACATGCGCGACGAGGCCGGCGGCGACGAGAAGATCATCGCCGTGCCCGCGCCCAAGCTGACCAAGCGCTACGACAAGGTGCAGAACTACACCGACCTGCCGGAGATCACGACTCGGCAGATCGAGCATTTCTTCGCCCATTACAAGGACCTCGAGCCCGGCAAATGGGTCGAGGCGGCCGGCTGGGGCGACGCGGAAGCGGCCCACAAGATCATCAATGAAGCGATCGCGCGGGCGAAAAAGGGCGAATAGAGAGTAGCGAATAGCGAGTAGCAAAAACTATTCGCTACTCGCTATTTCGCTATTCGCTCACCCCTTCGGCGCCGGCGGCGTGCGCGAGATTATCCCCTTGCGCATGGCGTCCGGCCGATCCTTCTTCGGCACCAGGCCGGTTTCCGACGCCGTATAGCGGCGCGCCGCTTCGATGAGATCGTCAACATCGGCGACATTGTCGAAATCGCCCAGCACATAGGTCCACTTGCCGCGGGCGGCCATGGCCACGGTGCAGGGGCGCGAGCACACGCCGAGACACTCCACCGGCTCCGCCGCGACGATCGCGCGATCCTCCGCGGTGAGGCGCGCGCCGAGCGCCTCGAGCAGCGCATGGCCCGGACGCACCTCCGGATCATCCTTGGCTCGGCAGACAGTGCACACATAAACAGTCGTTTCCGGCTGGCTCACCTGACCTCCTTCGCCACTCACTTCGGCGGCTCATATTTGCACTGCGCCCCGCCGCCGGCCTTTTGCGCCACCTCATCCGGATCGACCGTGCAGTCGAGAGCGGACGCCGCAGCATAAATCGTTCCGGCTGCGCCGTCGGGCGGCACGCCCACTTCCAGCAGCGTCGCGTATATCTCATGCGCGAGGCGGCCGGAGAGCTGGACCTTCTTCTGGCCGAACGTCAGCTCGCATGCATGCTGCGTAATGTCCACATTGCTCGCGCGGCAGCTGATCGAATCGACGACCACCTCTATCGTCTTGCCCTTGGGAAAAGCGACCTTCGCATGTCCGTCGGCGAGCTTGCCGAGCGCCGCCTTCTCGGCGGGCTTCACCGCCGGCGAATGCTTGCCGGCGAGGGCGGCGAGCGACAAGGCGCCGGCGCCGTCCGTCGTGGAGGCGGCGAGGGCGGCGCCATCGGCCGCGAGAATGAAAAGAGCGGTCGCGAAAATCCGTTTCATGCGCAATTCCTTCCGAGCTTCGCGCCTTGCGCGCGAGGGGCGGAGAATTGCGGCATGCGGGGCCGAAATCATGGCGCGAAGGCGGCGAAGCTCAGGCGAGCGCGCCACGGCTCTCGATCAGATCGCGCCGCTCGGAGGGCAGAGTGGGCTCGCGCTCGCCGCCGCAACATTCGATCGACAGACGCGCGACATTCTCAATGGTGACGTCGCGCGTCTCCGTGCGCACGCCGATCTCGCGCAGCTTGGCGAAAGCGCGCGACAATGTCTCCTGCTTGACGCCGAGCCGCGCGGCGATGAGCCGCTTGTCATAAGGCAAGCGCAGGCTGCAGCTTTCGACATTCGGCGGACACAGCGTTAGCAGGAAGCGTGCGAGCCGCTGCTCGGCGGTCTGGCCTTTGAGCGATTCGATCTCGCCGATCAGCCCGCCCAATTTGCGCGCGGTCTCCTCGATCACCGCCGATGCGAGCGAAGGGGATTCACGCAGCATGAAACGAAATCGCGGCGCGGAGAGCTTTATGAGCTGCGCCGGTCCAACTGCTTCCGCGCCGACGCGATAGCTCTCGCCGTCCGGGCTCAGTGCCTCGAAGAGAGTCTCGCCGATATTGCAGATATTGATGAGAGTCTCGTCGCCGCAGGAGGCGGTGCGCATCAGCTTCACGAATCCGTCGAGCACGATCGCCACATGAAGCGCGTGATCGCCTTGACGAAAAATCGTCTGACCATCTTCGAATTGTTCTAATTTCGCATCGCGGGTGAGCCGCTGCATCGACTGCGCATCGACAGTCGCAAACATCGGCACGCCTCTAAGAGACGGCGGCTCCAGCATTAGCGCGCT
Organism: Methylosinus sp. R-45379; assembly: GCF_001644125.1. NCBI lineage: Bacteria > Pseudomonadati > Pseudomonadota > Alphaproteobacteria > Hyphomicrobiales > Methylocystaceae > Methylosinus > Methylosinus sp. R-45379. Next base: position 24,946 of record NZ_LUUM01000309.1, on the reverse strand, counting down.
CCCGCGGTCGCCGACTTTTCCGCGCAAATCGGCGCGTTCATCGGTCATTGTACGCAATCTATCGCGAAGCTTCCCCCTGGGAAAGCGCTCGCTCTTGGACAGGAAGTCGCATGAAGCGCGCGCTCCGCCTCCGCGAGCGCTCGTAAAAAGCCGCGATCCGCCTTTGATTTCTGGACTTTTCGTGATTTGCGCGGCGCTGCATGAAAAAGAGAGAGCGTGGAGTCTCGGCATTATTGCGCAGACGCCGAGCCCCGCGAGATTCAATCGCCTAAGTATTTTTTGCAGCGATGAGCGATATTTTTTTCGGCGGATCGCGCTCGAGCAGGAAGATCGCCTGCGCGCCGAAGAGATTCCACACCCACCAAGGCGCGTTCACGCGGATGGGCGCGCCGGCGTGATCCAGCGCCGCGCCGCGTTCGATATGCGCCCCCAGCGCTTCGACGAGATCGACGAAATCCCTGATCGTGCAGAGATGTATGTTGGGCGTGTCGTACCAGGCGTGCGCCAGCGTCGTGGTCTGCGGCATGCGGCCTTTGGCCAGCAGCGACAGCCGCACTTTCCAATGTCCGAAATTGGGGAAGGACACGATCGCGCGCCGACCGATTCGCAGCATGTCGACCAGCACCTGACGCGGATGATGCGTCGCCTGCAGCGTCTGCGACAGAATCACATAATCGAATCCGTCGGTCGGATAGTCGCGCAGATCGGTGTCGGCGTCGCCTTGAATCACCGACAAGCCTTTGGCCACGCAATCATTGACGCCGCGCTGCGACAATTCCACGCCGCGTCCGTCCACCTGCTTGGTCTCGGCCAGCAATTTCAGCAGCGCGCCATCGCCGCAGCCGACGTCGAGCACGCGGCTGCCCGGCGCGACCATCGCCGCGACGGCGGCGAGATCGAGACGAACGGGGCGTTCCTGCGCGCTCTGAGGAAAGATGGGAGCGTTCATCGGCTAAGCCTCCTCGGCGCGCGGCAGGCCGCGCGCCGCAGCGGCCGCCTCCAGAAATCCGCGCGTCGTCGCGATGAAATCCGGCTCATAGACGAGAAATGCGTCATGGCCTTTGTCGCTGTCGATCTCGACGAAGGAGACCGAGGCGCCGCCGGCGTTGAGCGCATGCACGATGGCGCGCGAAGCGGAGGTCGGATAGAGCCAGTCGGTGTTGAAGGAGACGACGCAAAAGCGCGTCGTCGTGCCCTTGAACGCCTGCGCCAGCGAGCCGCCGTAATCGGCCGCGAGATCGAAATAATCGCAGGCGCGCGTGACATAGAGATAGGAGTTGGCGTCGAAGCGATCGACGAAGGCCATGCCCTGGTGACGCAGATAATTCTCGATCTGAAAATCCGCGTCGAAGGAGAAGGTCGGCGCCGCGCGATCCTGCAGCTTGCGGCCGAACTTGCGTTGCAGAGCCGGCTCCGAGAGATAGGTGATATGCGCGGCCATGCGCGCGACGGCGAGGCCCTTCTCCGGCCGCACGCCCTGCTCCAGATAACGCCCGCCGCGCCAATCGGGATCGGCCATCACCGCCTGCCGGCCGACCTCGTGAAACGCGATATTCTGCGACGAATGCTTGGGCGCGGTGGCGATCGGCATGGCGGAGAACACGCGCTCGGGATAGCTCGCCGCCCATTGCAGAACCTGCATGCCGCCCATGGAGCCGCCGGCGACGCAGAAGAGCTGGTCTATCCCGAGATGATCGATCAGCATCGCCTGTGCGCGCACCATGTCGCGAATGGTGACGACCGGAAAATCGAGGCCATAGGCGTGGCCCGTCGTGGGATTGATCGAGGACGGACCCGATGTGCCGAGGCAGCCGCCGACGACATTGGAGCTGACGATGAAATAGCGCTCCGTGTCGAAGGGCTTGCCGGGGCCGACCATCACATCCCACCAGCCGGGCTTGCCGGTCAGCGGATGCACATTGGCGGCGTGCTGGTCGCCGGTCAGCGCATGGCACAGCAGAATGGCGTTGGAACGCTGGGCGTTCAGCTCGCCATAGGTCTGATAAGCGATCGTCAAAGGCGCGACGCAGCCGCCCCCATCGGTGAGGAGCGGTCGGTCCAGCGGGAACTCGACGATGCGCCCATTGAGCGGGTCCGAAGAGGACAACGTCTCTATGGCTGGAAGCGCATTGGCCAAATTCTTCTCTCCTGTTCGATATGCCGAACAATTTGTTCGGCAACATCGGCGGCCGAGAGGAGAGTGTCAAGGCCTTGGGCGTCTCCGGCAATCGTCTTAGGCCCGCCTCTGCAGCCTCTCACCGCGCCGCGGGCTTGGGCGGGCCGGCGAAGGCCTGGGGCGGCAGGCCGGGGTCGAAATGAACCGCCGCCGCCCGTGTCTCCACCGGCTTTGTTTCCATCGGCTTGGCCGGCTCGCTGTAGCGGCGAACCTCGGTCGTCGTCTCCTCATGGCGATGGAGAGGCCGCGCCTTGGCCTTATGGACCGGCGGCCGCTTCGCCGGACCAGCGATGCTCGCCACCGTCGCCGGCGCCGCGGGACGCTCGCCAGCGGCGGGCGGAGGCGTGGGCGTATCGACGCCGCTGCGGGCGGCGTCGACGACGCGCTCCACATTGGCGGCCTCGGTGGCGCGCAGTCGCGCGAACCATTCGGCGAATTGCTGCTCGGTGACGCCCTTGCGGCAGAGGCGCATGCGGATCGAGGCGGGAATCTCGTCGCCCCGGACGATGGTCGTAGCGGCGGCGTCCGGGCGGGCCACGGCGCGCAAATCATCGACCCATTGCCAGGCGAAGGCGCAGCGCGTCCCTTCCGGTCCCGGCCCCACGGCGAGGCCGAAGGGTCCGAGCTCATTATGCAGCGGCTTGGCGACGATACGCATGCGCGTCGTCGGAAAGCGCAGCGCCAGCTCCTGGCGCACGCCGACCTCGGTCGGCCTGCCCATGGGGATCTCGCCCTCATGGCCGCTCCCGGCGGCGGCCGCGCGAATGTCGATGGTCAGCTCGTTCCAGCCCTTGCCCATGAGGGCGCGGTCGAGCGCGACGCTCTGACGCCAGCCATTGGCGTAGCGGCGCTCCTCGAGGCCGCCGCGCACGCGCGCCTCGGCCGGCAGCGCCAGAATGGAGGCCGCGCCGCTGCGCGCCTCGACGCCCTGCGCCGGCGGCGGTCCGGCGGTGGCGCCGGTCGGCGTCGTATCGACGGCGAGAATGCCGCGCGTCGGGGAGCAGGCGGAAAGGCCGAGCGCGAGCAGCAGCAGCGGGGGCGAATGTCTCGAGAAATGGCTCATGACGAAATCTCCGAAAAACGAATTCAGCGGGTCTGGCTCTGCTTGGACGAGGGCAATGAAAGCACCGCGGCGAGATCGGGCGGCGGCGGCGCGGCGCCATAGCGATTGCGCGGCGCCATGGCGGTGGCGACATGCTCGGCGGCGCTGGCCGTGAGCTGTGTGGCGGCGTCGGCCTTCTGCTGGCCGATCCAGGCCGGATCGGCCTCCTGATTGGCCCATTGCGTGCCGGTCGGCGCGACCTGCTCGGAGGCCGGCGGCCAGCTCGCGAGATCGACGGCGTTCCAGCCGGGCGAGAGGATGAAGCCGTAGCGCTCCGAGGGCATGGGTCCGACGCCGGGCACGCGCCGCGCCACCAGCGGCGCCTTGCCGCCGAGCGGCTCCGTCCGCAGCCCGACCGGAACGGCGGCGGCTACGACCGGCGCCGGCTGGGCGGAGGCGGAGCGCGCGGCGACCAGCGGCAGCGGCGCGAAGCGCAGCGGATTTTCCGCCGTCACCGCTAGCGGGAATCTGCCGCGCACGGCTTTCAGCACGCGCTCGCGCTGCTGCTCCTGCGCCGCCACCTTGGCGGCGTCCGGCGTGGTCGCCTCCTTCTTCTCGGCCTCGACGCGCAGGCGGTCGCGCTCGGCGGCGAGCGCCGGCCCGGCCGGCCCTGGCACCACATAGCCGGCCATTTTCACCGCCGGCCCATGCGCCTTGGCGGCGACGCGCGAGTCGCAGGGGAAGGGCGGATGATAATAATCATCCGGGAACAGCAGCTCGACCAGCTTGGGGAACAGCCCGTCATAGCGGTTGATGAGCTCCAGCGCCTCCTTGTCCTTGCGCAGGCGCTTCAGCGTCAGCACATAGCCATAGAGCGTCGCCTCCTTCGGAAACCAGGCGACCGCGCGCTCGAACCAGAAGCGCGCCACATCGAACTGGCAGGAATTATAGGCGTACCAGCCGAGACCCTGCGCGCCCTCGCCGGAGGCCGATTCGATCGTCACCGCCGCATAGCGGGCGAGGCGCGCCGGCTCCAGATATGGCGGAGTCTCCTGCGTGAGATCGCGCTCCAGCAAATCGAGAAAGAGAATGCCATTGTTCACCAGCGGAACGCGCCAGGCGTAGGAGACCTCCTCCGCCTCGCGGCGCAGATCGAGCGCGCGCAGCGTATGGGCGAGCCCATGCGCGATCATGGCGTCGCCGCCATTCTCGATCGCCGCCTTGAAGGATTCGAGCGCGTTACGAAAATCGCGGCGCTTGTATCGCAGCCAGGCGACGAGGCCGAGCTGCTGCGGCTCGCGCGTGAATTTGGCGAAATTCTCGAAGCGCTGCAGCTCGTCGGCGGAAATCTCGTCCTTGCGCTCGTCGCGCAGCACGGCGACGATGCGGGCGCGGGTGATGTCGATGGCCACAGCGGCGAATTCGTCTTCCGGCCCTTTCGAGCTCTTGCGCGCCTCGACCAGCAGCGTCTCGACATCGGCCATATGCAGCGTGGCCATCGCCTTCTGCATGGTGGCGAGACGAATATGCTTGTCCTCATTGGAGACGAAGATCGCCTTATAGACCTCGACCGCCTCATTGATCTGCCCGGTGCGCGCAAAAGCTTCCGCGATCGTCCATTGCGCCTCCGCATCGGCGTTGGCGATGAAGAAGCGGCCGTCGCGCGCGAAGGAGGCAATGTCGAGCCAGCGCCCCTCGCGCCAGAATGCGAAGATCTGATTGCGCTGCTCCTTCTGCTTGAGCTTTTGAATGAGATCGTCGGATGGACGCCAGCCGGGCATGTCCTTGCGGCGCGCGGCGATGTTCTCGCGCAATTCGTCGAGCCTGTCGCTCGAGAACAGCTCCCACAATCCCGCCTCGTCGACATCTCCGCGACGCGGTCCGTAGAGATCGGCCGGCGGCTCGAAATTGGGATAGAGCCGCCGCAACCGCGAGAATTCGGCGCGAACGCGCGCGCGCTGATCCAGCGAGGCGTAATAGCGCAGCGCGAGATCGTCGGGCTTTTCGGAGGTCGCGGCGGCGGGCGCCGGCGCGACGAGAATGGATTGGGGGGCGGCGCCTTGGGCGTGCGCGCGCGGAGCCGCCGCAAAAGAAACGGCGCAGGCCGCGAGGAGAAGGACTCTCAATTGGCGAGACACGACGAATACCTCATTTGCGCGGCGAGCAGCGCCAGCAGATGCAGAGTGGCGGGGTAATAATCTTCGTTGACTTTGGGCGCGGCGAAATCGGCGGGCAGCTTGGCGCCGTCGACGACGCAGGCGACGAGCGCGGCGATCGACGCTATGCCATTGCCGCCGAACTGGCCGACCTCCTTGCCGGAAGCGACATCGACGATCGGCGGCGCCTCCTTGGCGCGCTGCGCCCAGGCGAGGAAGGGCGCGTAATGCGCGCGCTCGCCGACGCCGGCCCAGGCGAGATAGAGCGGAATGCGCACGGCGTTATAGGCGAACTCCGGCGCGAAGCCTTCGGCCGGCCGCGCACGCCAGCCCTCGAGCGCGATCCAATCGGCGGGCAGAGTCTGCGGCGTCGGCCGCGACGCTTCCAGCAAATCGAGACCCGTCTGGGTGAGCCCGGCCCAATCGACTTCCGGCGCGACGCTGTCGAGCCGCGCAAGGGCCGGGAAGACGTAATAGGAGAGATTGATCACCGGCCCGTCGGAACGATCCGAGGCGTTGAAGCCGGCGACCGCCGGCAGCAGCAGCGCGCCCATCCTGGTCTTGAACAGCACCACCTTGCGCGACAGCTCGACGGCGATGCGCCGCGACGCCATGCGCAGCGGCAGATCGTCCCAATATTCCGCCGCCTCCGCCAGCGCCCAGGCGATGAGGAGATCGCCGTCCGAGGCGTTGTTCATGTCGCCGACGGCGGGACGACGCTGCGGATCGAAGCGCCAGGCGACCAGCTCATCATTGCGCACCATGAGATTGGCGCGCGTCCAGCCCCACAGGCGATCGAATGTGGCGCGGTCATTGGCGGCCACCGCGAGCAGCATGGCGTAGCCCTGCCCCTCGCTGTGGCTCACCTGGTCATTGGCCGTGTCGATGACGCGGCCCTGCTCGGCGATGAAGCGCTTCTTATAGGCGGTCCAAGCCTCCGGCGCGCGCAACGCGCCGCCGAGCTTGATCTTATGCGCGTCGAGCGACAGCGGCGCGCCGATGACCGCGGCGATTTCCGCTATCGGCTCGGCGCGCGGCGCGGCCGGCGCGAGCGCGATGGCGAGGCCGAGGGCCGCGAGAACGGGCGCGGCGAGAGACGCAATTCTCATCTCGAGCTCCTTCCGATATTGCGCGTCAGCCACAGGGTGGAAGCGGCGAAGAGCGCGGCGATGAGAATGGAGAGGCCGACATAGACGCCGGGATGCAGCGACATCCAGCCGGCGGCGATGAGCCTCAGATTGCCGAAGGAGAGCGGCCGCGTGACGATGAAGCGCGCGCTCTCGGCCGGCGTCGCCACCATTTTCGCGTCCTTCATGTCCAGCATGGCGAGCTGGCCCTGCACGCGGCGCGACACGCGCGGATCGACGAGACAGGCGGAGGCCTCCGCCAAAGTCGCCGCATTGGGCGCGGTGACGACGGTCCAGACATCCTTGGCCGTGTCGCCGAGGATGGATTGGCTCATCGCCAGCGAGGCCTGCTGCGTGGCGACATGATCGGCCGCCTCCGCCTCGAAGCCCGCGCGCAGCCATTGCGCCGCATCGGCGACGCGCGCCGCGCTCCACACGCCGGCGACGCGCAGACGCTCGACGACGCCATAGCCCCAGCGGCCCTCCCGGCGCAGATCGTCGCGCCAGGCCTCCAGCAGATCCTGCTCGCCCTCGCCGCGCTCCATGCTTTTGCGCACCGAGCCGACGGGCGCGAAATCGACGCGCTCCGGCTCGCCGCCCGGGGTCGGCGCAGCGGTCGCGCCGCCCGCCTGCGCGGTGATCGTCTTGTCGAGCATGTTGCGCGGCGCATAGCAGGCCATGGGAAAATTGCGCTGCAGGACGAAACGATTGCGCGCGGCGATCTCGAGCGGCGAGAGCCGCTTCTCCGACGCCTTGCGATGATCGGCGGTCAGATGCGGCCCCCAGGCCTCGCGCAGAGTGTCGGCCGGCATGTCGAGACGTTGCAGCAGAGCAGCGTCGAAGGAGTCGAGCGGCGCCACGGCGAGCGTCGGCCCCTGCCCTTCGCCGGGCGGCGCATCGACGATCTCGAAATCGATCGGCCGTCCGGCGGCGACGGCGAAATGCGCGACGATCGTCGCCGCCGCGCCCACCGCATCCGTGTCGAGCGAAGGCATGTAGAGCTTGGGCCGCCCCTTGGCGCCGGCATAAGGAAAGCCGCCGGTCGCCGTCACCGCGAGATCGGGCATTCGCGCGATGCGCGCGATCGGCGGCAGCTCGATCTCCGTCTCGTCGAGGAAGAGAAAGCGCTTGGCCGCGCGCATCGCCGCCAGCGGATCGCAATCGGCGTCCTGGCGCGTCGGCACATGCGCCTCGATCTCGATGCGATTGAGGCCGGGCTTGAGAAAGCCGAGCGGCAGCGGCAGCGGATTGTCGCGGAAGACATCGCCCGCGGCCTTCAAGAGATTGAGGCTCACCGCCGTGCGCTCGTCCACCTTGACGACGATCTGCGCATTGGAGTCGAGCCCGGCCGCATAGCCGCCGGCGAGTCGCAGCAGCGCATTGCCGTAATCAGCCGCATAGAAATCCGGCGGCATGACGATGTTGAAGGCGGCGCGATAGAGATGGCCGGTGAACTCCTCGCTGGCGACGCCGAGATCGCGCAGCTTCACCTTGCGTCCGCCGTCGAGCCGATAGCCGGGAAAAGCGGCCGATGCGCGCAAGCCTTGCGGCGAGCCCTTGGGCGCGGGCGAGACAGAGAGCCGGCGGATCGCCTCATCCACTTGCGCGGAAGTCGCGCCGGTCACGACGATGCTGACGCGGCGGCCGGGCGCGGGCGGCAGCACGAAGGCGCGCGGCTCGTCTATGGGGCCGACGCGCGAGAGATCGACGCGGCCGACCAGCTCCGACGCGGGACCGACGAAGAGATTGACGCCGTAACGTCCGCTCGCCGCAGGGCCTGCGTCGACCACCGGCTGCTCGAAACGCCCGGCGAGCGAGATCGCTTGCGCCGCGCGCAGCATGCGCTCGATCTCGAAAGATTTGGCGTTGACGCCGAGCACGGCGCGGATCGGCAGCGCGCCTTGCTCATCCGGCGGCAGCGCGCCGAGATCGGAAATGCTGGTGACGCCGGCGTCGTCCTCCGGCAGCACCAGGCCGGTCTCGGTCGGATCGATCTGCGTCCACAATTCGTACGTGGCCTCGAGCGAGCAATCGACGCGATGACGCTGGCTCGTCGCGATGCGCACGGAGTTGAAGCCCGGCCGCATCACGCCCGGCGGAATGTCGAAGACGATGGTCTCCACCTCCTGCACCGCGCGAATCTGCGTGTCGCCGATCGTCTGATCATTGATGGTCAGAGTCAGCGCGGAGGCCTCCGGCATCACCGACACGGCGGCGAGATAGCCGATGCGAAATTGCAGACGGCGCGCGGCCTGCGCCTCGGTGACATAGATCGGCCATTCCGAAGAACCGATCTCGCCGGCGAGACGATAGCCCTGAATATTATTGGTGAGATGCCGCAGCATGGCGCCGGCGAAGGCGGGCCGCGACGCGACGGGCGCGACGGCCGCAGGCTGCGGCGCTGGTGACGTCAACGGCGCCGCCCGCGTCGATGCGATGGGCGGCTCCACCGCGGCGATGCGAGACGGCTCGCGCGCGGCGAAACGCGCGGGGATGATCGGCTGGAGGCCGGAAATCGCCGGCCTCGGCCTGTCGATTTTCAGATGAAACAGCTGCTCTTGCGGCGCTGTCGTGAAGATCGCCTGGGCGCCCACCGCGATCGGCGTCAGCGCCGTCGTGGTCGCGAGCAGAAGGGCGAGGACTCGGAACTGCATCTTGGCACTCATTTTTGCGAGAATGTTTTTGATGGAATGGATCAGGCGTTTTCATTCTTCGAAGACGGCGCGCGCTCCGCCGAGCGCGGGGCTGCGGCTTCGGCCGGCGGACGCAGGCGCGGCTGGCGCCGGCCGAGGAGATTGGACAGATCGGCGAAGGGCGGCGGCTCGCGCAGCGCGGTCTCGCTGGCGCGGGGGCGCAGATAAGCGAAGGCGCGCAGCGGCTCGATAACGCCCCACCAGAGAAACTGCACCGTGCCGGCGATAATGCCCTTGTGCTTGCGGCGCGCAGCCTGGAAACGCTCGAGCGCGGTCGCGTCGCCATACATCAGCTCGGCGAGCGCGAGATGATCCTGCGGCTGCGACAGCGCGAAGGCGATATGGCGGCGTCCATCCGGCGCGACGCCGACGATGCGCGCGGAAAGGCTGGGACGGCGCGCGGCGTCGGCGATGGAGTCGATATAGAGCCGCCCTTCCGCCTCCTTGGCCGCGGCGAGCGCCTTGGCGTCGGAATCGGTGGCGGCGCGCAGGCGGCAGCCGCCGGCGGAGACCTCCTCTATGGCGACGCGAACATGCGCCTCGCCGAGCGCGAGCGCGCCGCGCCGCTCCACCGGAAGACGCGGATGCGTCTCGCGGCGACGACGTTCCGCCACAGCGCCGAGCGCGACGCCGGCGGTGACGAGATTGAACATGTTCCACAGGCCGACGAAGAACATCAGCTGACGCACGCCGGGCTCGGCCACGCAGCGATAGACGGCGACGCCGGCGCCGAGCGCGAGCAGCCCATAGATGGCGAAGAAGGGCCAGGCGAGCTCGCTGAGACGATCCTGCGTCGATGCGGCGCCTTTGGCGGTCACGTTGAAGGAAGGGCTGCGCGGCCGCAGAAAGACCGAGACGATCGCTTTGGTCAGGAACACGCCCTGGCAATATTCATACAGCTCCGACACCCAGGGCCAGCGCACCTTGCCGAAGAGATAATTCTGCAGCATCGCGTTCACGACGACATAGGTCGCGGTATAGGCGATCGCCTCTTCTATGTTGGAGACGAAAATCTTCACATCGAAGAGAATGAAGGCGAGCGGCGCCAGCATGAAGACGAGGCGCGGGAAGGGAAAGAACCAGAAGCTCATGCTCGACAGATAGCCGAGCCGCTGCAGCGGCTCGAGGCCGCGCTTCAGCAGCGGATTGCGCAGCAGGAATATCTGCAGCATGCCCTGGCACCAGCGCACGCGCTGGCCGATGAAGGAGGCGAAAGTGTCCGGCTGCAATCCGGCGACGAGCGGCTTGTCGACATAGACGCTGGTCCAGCCTTGCGCATGCAGCTCCAGCGCCGTCTCGCAATCTTCCGTGACGGAGACGCCGGAGAAGCCGCCGGCCTCGTCCAGCGCGGCGCGCCGCAGCAGAGCAGCAGAGCCGCAGAAGAAGGCCGCATTCCATTTGTCCAATCCGCGCTGGGTGACGCCATAGAACATCTCGTTCTCGGACGGCATGCGGCGGAAGGTGCGCAGATTCTGCTCGATCGGATCGGGATTGAGGAAGACATGCGGCGTCTGCACCAGGAAGAGCCGATCATCCTCGAAGAAATAGCCGATCGTCTCGCGCAGGAAGGAGCGGAAGGGCGCGTGATCGGCGTCGAGCACGACGACGATGTCGCCACTGACATGCTCGAGCGCTGCGTTGAGATTGCCGGCCTTGGCGTGCTCATTGCGCTCTCGCGTCAGATAATAGCAGCCGAGCGCGGCGCAGAGCTCCTGCAGAGCGGCGCGGCGGGCGCGGGCGCGCTCGGCGATCGCAGGATCGGGATGCGCGCATTTTTGATCCGTGCCGCCGTCGTCGAGCAGAAAAATGTTCAACCGATCGGCGGGATAATCCATGGATTTCGCCGCGGCGAGAGTCGTCGCGAGAATGGAGGCGTTCTCGTCATAGCTCGGCACCAGCACATCGATGGTCGGCAGAGCCTCGTCCTCTATCTGCGGCGCCGGCTCGCGCTTCAGCGGCTCGGCGTTGACGACGAGAGTGAGGAGCAGCATCGCCACGCAATAGAGCTCGGCGGCGAGCAATATGGAGCCGCAGGTGAGTCCGACCGGATCGGACAGCGGCGGCAGAGTGGAGGTGATGCGCCAATAGACATAGCGCAGCACCACGAAAAGCGCGAGCGCGATGAACAGCTGGCGCGCTTCCGCGCCGCGCGAGAACTTCCACAAAAGGGCGAGGAGGAAGATGACCGAAACGCTGGTCGCCAGCTGCGCCTGCACGCTCACCGGCTGTGTGGCGAGAGCGACGGCGACGCCGCCGAGAAGAAGAAAGGAGAGAAAACGCAAGAGTGACATGGCGACGCCCATGAGCAAAGACGAACAATGAAACGGAGGCGGCCGAAAAATCTGCGGCCGTCGATTTAGAAAGCGATATGCGTGTCGAGAATTCCATAGGCGCCGCTGCCGCGCACGCGATCGCGCAGATAGCCGCTGGAGAGGCCGATTTGCAGCGCGCCGAATTTCAGTCCGGTGAGATGCGCGCCGGCGCGCCATTGCGCGAAATAATCATCGCCGAGCGCCAGCGCCTCCGGGCCGACATAGACATAATCGGCGAGCTCCACGCCGAACTTCAGCCGCGTGTAATAGGAATTATGCACGGTCGAATAATAGGCGATGAGCGCGACCATGGTGGAGTCGGTCGGCCGCGCGAAAGCCTCGACGCCGACCTTGGCGCCGGCGGAGACGCCGCGCACCTGATTGCCCGGATCGAAGGGCGACAGGCTGTGATTCATCACATCCGGGCCGACATAGACAGCGACGCCGCCCTGATTGGTGACGACCTCATAGCCGACCATGAAGGAGCCGTCTTCCAGCGTTCCATGCACGCGGCCATAGCCGGAATTGCTCGGAATGAAGGCGGCGCCGACGGGGATGTAGACGGGAAGATCGCTGGCGTCATAAGCGTATTTGCCGATGACCGTGGAAACGCGAACGCGAGGTCCGCTCTCCGCGAGCGAGCCGAAGGGCGCGATCTTGCCGATCGCGGCGCCGGCGATGGAGCTGCGCGACGTGCCGTCGACGGAAAGATCGATGGAAACCGTCAGCTGAGGCGTGGCCGGAGGCGGCGGCGCCGACGCCTCCGGCGTGGGGGCGCCCGTATACCAATCGGCGGCGCGCGCCGTCGACCAAATCGCCGCGAAGAACACCAGCGGCAAAGCTGTTCTCGAGAGCATCATGACTCTTCATTCCCAGGCCCGATCGGGTGACGCGCGCGGGAATGTCCGCGAACATTCGCGTCTCTCGATCAAGAGCGCCTGACATGGCGCCTTCCTTAAGAATGGAGGTTAATGGGACAATGTTTATTGAATGCTTTCGCGCTTCGCAAAGAAGCCGTTATGCCTAATGCGCGGTACTGCTCAGCTCACGCGCATTTGTCAGAGCGCCTCTATCGTAGCTGTGAGATGCGCGAGATCCTCGCTGCGCGAAAGACGATGATCGCCTTCCATCACCAAGGTCAGCACGACAGGATCGCAGGCGAGACATTCCATCAACCGCAACGCATGACGATAGGGCACATCCTCGTCACGCATTCCCTGCATTATATGCACGGGCGCATTCACGCGAATGACGTCCTCGAGCATGAGATGCGCGCGTCCTTCCTCGATGAGCCGACGCGTGATCGGCGTCGGCTCCGGCGAATAGGGCGAGGGACGCATCCATGCGCCGTCTTCGAGAATCGCGCGGCGAATATCGTCGTCGGCGTTCTTCCAGATGAGCTCTTCAGTGAAATCGACGGCGGGCGCGATCAGCACGAGAGCGTGCGGACGACGGCCTTGTTCGGCGAGACGACGCGCCATCAGCAGAGCGAGCCAGCCGCCCATGGAGCTGCCGACGAGAATTTGCGGGCCGCGCGTCGAAGCCTCGAGGACGGCGACGCTCTGCGCCAGCCAATCGCCGATCGTTCCATCCTCGAAACATCCGCTCGATTCGCCATGGCCGGAATAATCGAAGCGCAGGAAGGCGCGCCCCTCGCGCTCCGCCCAGGCGTCGAGATGCGTGGCCTTGGAGCCCTGCATGTCGGATTTGAAGCCGCCCAGCAGCATCACGCCCGGGCGCTCCGCCCCGGCCCCGCGAGCGGCGCGAAAACGCCGGGCGATGCGCCAGGGCTCCCGCCCCGCGAGGGAAAGATCGACGAAGCTCAGCCCCTCCTCGACGCCGTCCACAGCCACCGTCTCCCCGCCGCGCGGGCGCGCCGGCCCGCAAATTAAAGGAATTTCATCGCTTGCTCAGTAACATGGTCCGATCCTGGGACCAAAGGGGCCATATTGCCGGCCCATTTCTGGGGCGAAGAGAGCCCCCGCCTCTCGACCAAGACGACGATCTCGTTTACTGGGCAGCTAGGCTCCATGCTAGAGAATTTCCACGCCTTCCCCTCGACCAGCCGTCCCCTCGCCGGTCGCGCCATTTTGCAGATCGTGCCGGCCCTCCAATCGGGCGGCGCCGAACGCACGACGATCGATATCGCCGAGGCGCTGCATATGGCCGGCGCGCGGTCGCTCGTCGCCTCGGAGGGCGGCCGCATGGTCAGCGAGCTGCAGGCCAAGGGCGGAGTGTGGCTCCCCTTTCCGGCCGCGACGAAAAATCCGCTCGCCATGGCGCTCAACTCCTACCGCCTCGCCCGCATTCTGCGCGAGGAGGGCGTCGATATCGTGCATGCGCGCTCGCGGGCCTGCGCCTGGGTCGCGCATCACGCCGCGCGGCGGGCGGGCGCGCGCTTCGTCACCACCTATCACAGCATCTATGGCGGCGCCTCGGTCATCAAGCAGCGCTATAATTCCATCATGGCGGCGGGCGATCTCGTCATCGCCAACTCGCGCTTCACCGCCTGTCACATCGCCGAGCTGTTTCCGCAGGCGACGCAGCGCATCGTCGTCATCGCGCGCGGGCTCGATCTGCGCGCCTTCTCGCCCTCCGCCGTCGAACCCGCCCGCGTCGAGCGCGTGCGCTCCTCCTGGGGCGTGGCGCGGCACGAGCGCGTGGTGCTGCTGCCGGCGCGACTTTCGGCGCGCAAGGGCCATGCGACGCTGATCGAGGCGGCGAAGCTGCTCGTCGCCGAGGGTTTTTCGGATGTGCATTTCATTCTGGCGGGAGACGCGCCGAGCGCCGGCTTCCGCGCCGAGCTGGAGGCGCATATCGCGCGCGCCGGCCTCGTTGGAATCGTGCGCGCGACCGGCCATTGCGCCGATATGCCGGCCGCCTATCTCGCCGCCGCCGTCGCCGTCGCGCCCTCGACGACGCCGGAGGCCTTCGGCCGCGTCGCCATAGAAGCGCAGGCGATGGGCGCGCCGATCGTCGTCTCGGATATCGGCGCGGCGGTCGAAACCGTGCTCGCCCCGCCGCAAGTGGACGCGGCCGCTTCCACCGGCTGGCGCGCGCCTCCGGGCGACGCCGCCGCGCTGGCGCGTGCGATTCGCGAGGCGCTGGAGCTGCGCCCCTCGGCCCGCGAGGCGCTGACGGCGCGCGCGCGGCTCCATGCGCAGACGCATTTTTCCGTGGAGCGCATGTGCGCCGCGACGCTGGACGCCTATGAGCGGCTGCTGGCGCCGCAATCGGCGGGCGCATGACGCGCTCGCGGAAGAAATGGTTCGACCTCACCCCTGCGAAGCGGATATTCTCCTTGCATAAAAGCTATCTAGCGATCGATCGCAGCGCGACAAAGGAGTTGGCGGATGGCATATGATCTCATCGTCATCGGCACGGGGCCGGGCGGTTATGTCTGCGCGATTCGCGCGGCGCAGCTCGGCCTCAAGACCGCCGTCGTCGAGAAGCGCGCGACCCATGGCGGCACTTGCGGCAATGTCGGCTGCATCCCCTCCAAGGCGCTGCTGCACGCCTCTCACATGTTCGAGGAGGCGGGCCACGGCCTTTCCGATCTCGGCGTGATCGTCGAGCCGCCGCGGCTCGATCTCGCGAAAATGATGAAGCACAAGGCCGACACGGTCGCCGCCAATGTCGGCGGCGTCGCCTTTCTGTTCAAGAAGAACAAGATCGACTCCTACCATGGCGCCGGCCGCATTCTCGGCGCCGGCCGCGTCGAGGTGACGGGCGAGAATGGCGCGACGCAGATTCTCGAATCGCAATATATCGTCATAGCGACGGGCTCCGCCGTGGCGCCGCTGCGCGATGTCGACGGCAAGGAGATCGCCTTCGACGAGAAGACGATCCTCTCCTCCACCGGGGCGCTGGAGCTCGAATCGGTTCCGAGGCATCTCGTCGTCGTCGGCGCGGGCGTCATCGGTCTCGAGCTCGGCTCGGTCTGGCGACGGCTCGGCGCGCAGGTGACGGTGATCGAATATCTCGACCGCATTTTGCCGGGCGCCGACGCCGAGGTCGCGACCCGCTTCCAGAAGATTCTCGAGAAGGAGGGCTTCGCCTTCCATCTCGCCGCCAAGGTCACCAAGATCGACAAGACGCCGGAGGGCGTCTCCGTCTCCTACGCCTCCACCAAGGGCGGCGGCGGCACGCCGATAACGGCCGACGCAGTGCTGATCGCCACCGGGCGCATTCCCTATACGGCGGGCCTCGGCCTCGAGGAGACGGGCATCGCCACCGAGCGCGGGCGCGTCGTCATCGAGGAGCATTTCCGCACCAATGTGCCGGGCATTTTCGCGATTGGCGATGTGGTGCGCGGCGCCATGCTCGCCCATAAGGCGGAGGAGGAGGGCGTCGCCGTGGCGGAAATCCTCGCCGGCCAGGCGGGGCATGTGAATTACGGGGTCATTCCCTCTGTGGTCTATACGATGCCGGAGGTCGCCTGGGTGGGCCTGACCGAGGAAGAGGCGAAATCGGCGGGAATCGCCTATAATGTCGGCAAATTCCCCTTCTCCGCCAATGGCCGCGCGCGCGCCAGTCGGCAGACGGAGGGATTCGTCAAAGTGCTGGCCGACGCCGCCACCGATCGCGTGATCGGCGTGCATATTCTCGGCTCGGACGCCGGCGAGCTGATCGCCGAAGGCGGCGTGCTGATGGAATTCTCCGGCGCGGCGGAGGATTTGGCCCGCACCTGCCATGCGCATCCGACGCTGTCGGAGGCGATAAAGGAAGCGGCGCTCGGCGTCGCCAAGCGCTCGATCCATATGTGACAGGCTCGCAACTCCACCCCCTCGTCCTGAGGCGCTTTTTGCGGAACGCAAAAAGCCTCGAAGGACGCTCGAGGAGACGGGGCGAGGCCGCCCTTCGAGACGCCCGCTATGCGGGCTCCTCAGGGCGAGGGGGCCGGCCTCGAAGCCCTCAGTGCAAACGGAACTCCTTGTCCACCAAGGAGACTTCCGCCGGTCGAATGAGCCCGCTATGCGCCACTTGCACCGAGTGGAGCCGCCCGTCGAGGCTGCTCTGCCAAAAATCCAGAAACTTCCGCAATTGCGGAAATTCAGGCTGCAGATCGTAGTCCTGCCAGATGTAGGACTGCATGATCGCGGGGTGATCGGGCAGACGGTAGAAAATATTGGCCGTCGTCAGCCCATAGCCTTCGAGCATTCGGCGAAATTCGCGCGACGCCATGAGACGCCTCCTCTTCGATCGCATGAGAACGATAGGTTCGACTGCGATCATCATGCAAGGAGAATGCCGAATAATCTTTTAAAAACAATGTGCTAGCAGCAGTTGTGAGCGAGTGCTGATCGAAAGGGCGTCCGCGCTCCGAAAAATCGGGGAGCGCGAACGTCCTCGCGCGAAAAATTCACGGGGTCAGAGTGTCAGCGCCGATTTTCGCGACTTGCGCGTCCTGCTGTGAGGTCGCGCCGGAAACGCCGATCGCGCCGATGATCTCGCCCTTGTAGACGAGCGGAACGCCGCCCTCGAGCGGGGTGACATTGGGCAGGCTCAGCAAAGCGACGCGGCCGCCGGCGACGGCGTCCTCGAGCGCCTTGGTCGGACGCTTGAACAGGGCCGAGGTGCGCGCCTTGCGCGTCGCCGTCTCGGAGGAGGAGGCCTGCGTGCCGTCGAGGCGTTGCAGATAGAGGAGATTGCCGCCGTCGTCGACAATGGCGATCACCACATTCCAGCCGTTCTTGACGGCTTCCGCCTCGGCGGCGGCGGCGGCCTTCTTGGCCCCGTCCAAAGTGAGGGAGAATTTCTGCTTCACGCCCTTATTCTCGCCCTCCGCCGCAGAGGCCCCGGAGAAGGTGAGGAAGAGAGCGCCGAGAGCGGCGGCGGCCGTGAGGAAGCGCATTTGTTATCTCCAATGTCTATAGAACTACTATAGTAAAATACGCCCCAAGGCACTCGTCAAGGCGCGGCCTGCGCTCGAGGCCGCCCACGATCGCCGCGAAGTTGTGGCGCAGCCGGAACAGAGCGCATATTTCTGTCACGGCTCCAACCCTTTGCGCATGGGCGCCACGATGGAGCGGGAACAGAACGAAACGCCCGGGAACAGGACGAAACACCATGGAATCGATCGGCCGCCGCCTCACGCGCGCATTCTGGTTCACCCTCGCCGTGCTGTTCCTCGTCGAGAGCTGGCTGTGGGACCATGTGAAGCTGTGGCTGCTGCGCCTCGCCGACGCGCTGGGCGTAAAGGAGCTGGAGGCACAGCTGCGCGGCTTCATCGCCGGCCTCACACCCATTGCGACGCTCGCCGTCTTCGCTCTGCCGGCGATCACGATCCTGCCCTTGAAGCTGCTGGCGGTGGCGGCCATCGCCCATGGCCATGTGCTCACCGGGCTGGCGGTGATCCTCGCCGCCAAGACGCTGGCGCTCGGCGTCACCTCTTTCCTCTTCGACGCGAGCCGCGAAAAGCTGCTGCAGCTCGCCTGGTTCGCGCGCGTCTATAATCTGACGCTGGGCGTCAGCCGCTGGGCGCATGAGCGGGTCGAGCCGTTCAAGCAAAAGATTCGGGAGGCGAAGGATTTTCTGAAGGCGCAGATTTCCCGCGTTCTGGGCGAGGAGGGCCGCTCGCTGTTCTTGCGCAAGCTCGCCCTGCTGCGCGCCCGCGTCCGCCGCCGCGACGCGGCGTGAGCAAACGCCTCGCTCCGCCGCTCAGCGGCAGAGCGCATAGCCGAGGCAGGCGTCGGCCGAAGCCGCCTGTCCCGAGGTGACGATGATCCACACGCCATAGGCGAAAGCCATGGCGAGCACCACTCCGAGCAGCGACAGTCTCGGCGTCTGACCCATTTTCCCCTCCCACCGATCGTCGGCGCCCGTCCCCACGGGACGCCGTCAACCTGCCGGAGCCAGAAAATCGCGTGCGTGCGCGAGAGCACGGAACGAAAAACCGGCAGGTTCGCTAGGAAGGAAGGGCGGAGCCAGAAAAAGGCGAGACCTCGCCACGATTCAAAATTTCGGCGAGGAAGCGCTTGACGAGATCGATTTGAATGTAAGCGAAATCAATTCGATTTCGAACTGTCGCGGCCGCGGGGATGCGCCGAGCGCCAGGCCTCCAAAAGCCGGTTCTTGTCGACAGCGGCATAGATCTGCGTCGTCGAGAGCGAGGCGTGGCCGAGCAGCTCCTGAATGCTGCGCAGATCGCCGCCGCGCCCGAGCAGATGCGTCGCGAAGGAATGGCGCAGCGCATGGGGCGTGGCGCTCGCCGGCAGGCCCAGCGCGCCGCGCATGCGCTCCACGGCGAGCTGCAATATGCGTGGCGAGAGCGGCCCTCCGCGCGCGCCGACGAAGAGCGGCCCGCCGGCGAGCTGATAGGGGCAGAGCGAGATATATTCCTCTATCGCGCGCCGCACCGGCTCGATGACCGGCACGACGCGCGTCTTGCCGCCCTTGCCGGTAATGGCGATGCGATCCACCGCGCCGATGGGCGCGCGGTCGCGCTCGATCGACAGCGCCTCCGAAATGCGCAATCCCGCGCCATAGAGCAGCGCCAGAGCGGCGGCGTCGCGGGCGAGAACCCAAGGCTCGCGCGCCTCGCCGGCGCGGGTCTCGGCGCGGGTGAGATCACGCGCGTCGGCGACGCTCAGCGCCTTGGGCAGGCTGTGCGGCTTTTTGGGCGCATGGATGGCGCCGAAGACATCGGTCTTGGCGAGGCCCTTCTTCTCGAGGAAACGCATGAGCGAGCGCACAGCGGCCAGAGCCCGCAGCAGCGAGCGATTCTCGAGCCCCTCGGTCCGCCGCCGCGCCATGAAGGCGCGTATGTCGGCGGGAGAGAGCGCGCTCAATGTGGCGGCGTCGGCCGGCGCTCCCTTATGCTCGGCGAGAAAGGCGAGGAAAAACCGCGCGTCCCGCGCATAGGCGTCGAGCGTGTGGCGGGAGGCGCGCCTCTCCCCGGAGAGATGCTGCAGCCAGGCGAGCGCCTCCGCGACGATATCGGGCGCCGCCAGAAAGGCGGCGCCCGATCTTTTGGTTGCGGCTCTTGGGGAATCGCGCATGGGATAAGTGGTGGCCCGCGCGGATAAAGGAAGGGTAAAGCGCGCCCTCTCCGCGCGCTCAGCCCTGTTTCAGCTCGAGCCGCGCCGTCTCCAGCAATTCGTCGAGGGTGCGGCGAAGCTGATGGTCGGACTGCTCGACGCCCGCCGCCGCGAAATCCGCCTTCACTGTGGAAAACACCTGCTCATCGGCATTCGCGGAAGCCTCGGCGACCACCAGCGCCTCGGCGTAGGCCTCCGCCTCCGGCCCTGATTTGCCGAGCTTTTCCGCCGCCCAAAGGCCGAAAAGCCTATTGCGCCGCGCCTCGGCGCGGAACTGGAGCTCCTGCTCATGGACATAGCGTTTTTCGAAAGTCTCTTCCCGGTTGTCGAATATGCTCATGACGACCCTCGGATGTTTCCTTCGGCAAGCGCTCGGATGGCGCAGGATCGAATCTAGGAGATTCGGCCTAGATTCCAATGACATTCGTGCAATTAACGAAAAATTCGGTCAAGTTGTGTCCGCCCCTCGATTCGGCTAGTCTCTTCTGGCGGGTTGTAACCGCGGCTGGAACAGGATAGGACCCGGTTCGATCCGCGGCCATGCGAACGCCGCTTCGGACGGGACGTCGCTCTTCCCGAGCCTAGCGCTCTGGCGGAGACGATCGTCACGCTGAAGCCGAACCGAGGAGCCACGGGCCAGTAATGGATTTTCTCAAGCCCCGGTTGATCCCGATGAATCGCCGCCGCCGCATCTACGAAGGCAAGGCCAAGGTCCTCTACGAGGGTCCGGAGCCGGGCACCTTGATTCAGCACTTCAAGGACGACGCCACCGCTTTCAACGCCAAGAAGCACGAGGTGATCGACGGCAAGGGCGTCCTCAACAACCGCATCTCGGAATTCGTCTTCCAGCACCTCAACGACATCGGCGTGCCGACGCATTTCATCCGCCGGCTGAACATGCGCGAGCAGCTGATTCGCGAGGTGGAGATCGTTCCGCTCGAGATCGTGGTGCGCAATGTCGCCGCCGGCTCGCTGTCCAAGCGCCTCGGCATGGAGGAAGGCACGCAGCTGCCGCGCTCCATCATCGAGTTCTATTACAAGAACGACGCGCTCGACGACCCGATGGTCTCGGAAGAGCACATCACCGCCTTCGGCTGGGCGAGCCCGCAGGAGATCGACGACATCATGGCCTTGGCCATTCGCGTCAATGATTTCCTCTCCGGCCTCTTCCTCGGCGTCGGCATCCGCCTCGTGGACTTCAAAATGGAGTGCGGGCGGCTGTGGGAAGGCGACATGATGCGCATCGTCGTCGCCGACGAGATTTCCCCCGACTCCTGCCGGCTGTGGGACATCAAGTCCAACGACAAGCTCGACAAGGACCGCTTCCGCCGCGACATGGGCGGCCTCGTCGAGGCCTATACGGAAGTGGCCCGCCGCCTCGGCATTCTGCAAGAGAACGAGACGCCCCGGCCGAGCCAGCCCAAGCTGGTGCAGTAAAGCGCAAGAATCGAGCGCGCTTCCTTCTGCCACTCGTGGAGAAGGAAGCGCGCTTTTTTGTGGCCTCAGCGCCGGCGCCCGCACACCCACACCCTTTGAGCGCGAATCCTTCTCTCACTCGTGGGAGAAGGTGGCCCCGCCACAGGGCGTCCGTGAGGACGCCCGTCGCGAGCGACGGGCTCTGGCGGGGTCGGGTGAGGGCGGTTTCCAGGGACGATGACGATTTCAGCGCGCAAGGGCGGCGCGGACCCTCATCCGACCCTCGCTGACGCGAGGGCCACCTTCTCCCGCAGGCGGGAGAAGGAGACGCGAACCTTTTGGGTTTCGCTTTATCCACCACTCACTGCGCGGCGAGCTTGATCTCGGGATAGGTACAGCGCTCGCGGCTCTCCGCGTCGATATGCAGATGCTGCGGCGGCTCCACGAAGGGGATGCCGAGCGTGTGCCACACATCCGCCACCGACTCCACCAGAGCGACGATATGCTCCGGCGTATGGCGCGGCGTCGGGGTGATGCGCAGACGCTCCGATCCGCGCGCGACGGTCGGATAATTGATCGGCTGGATGTAGATGTCGTGGCGCTCGAGCAGCATGTCGCTCGCCGCCTTGCACAGCTCGGCGTCGCGCACCATCACCGGCACGATATGCGAGCCATTCTCCAGCACCGGCAGGCCGGCCGCAGCCAGCGCATGCTTGGTGATATGCGAGGCGCGCTGATGCGCGGCGCGCAAATCGGAACGCGCCTTCAGCAGCCGAACGGCGGCCGTCGCCGCGGCGGCCACGGCCGGCGGCAGCGCGGTGGTGAATATGAAGGAGGCCGCATAGCTGCGAATGGCGTCGATGACCACGCGGTCGCCCGCCACATAGCCGCCGAGCGTGCCGAACCCCTTGGCCAGCGTGCCTTCGATGACGTCGATGCGATGCATGACGCCCTCGCGCTCGCAGATTCCGCCGCCGCGCGCGCCATACATGCCGACGGCATGAACCTCGTCGATATAGGTCATCGCGCCATAACGCTCGGCGAGCGCGGCGATTTCGGCGACCGGGGCGATGTTGCCGTTCATCGAGTAGAGGCTCTCGAAGACGATGAGCTTGGGCCTTGCGCCGGCCTCGATCAGCAGCTCCTCGAGATGGGCGAGATCATTGTGGCGGAAGATCTTGCGCTCGGCGCGCGAGCGCTTCACGCCCTCGATCATGGAATTATGATTGGAGGCGTCGGAGAGAATGACGCAATCGGGCAGAAGATCGGCGATCGTCGAAATGGCCGCGAGATTGGAAATCCAGCCCGAGGTGAAAACGAGCGCGGCCTCCTTGCCATGAAGGTCGGCGAGCTCGCTCTCCAGCTCCACGATCGCATGGCTGGTGCCGGAGATGTTGCGCGTGCCGCCGGAGCCGGCGCCGACGCGCGAAGCGGTCTCCACCATTGCGGCGATCACATCCGGGTGCTGCCCCATGCCGAGATAGTCATTGGAGCACCAGATCGTCACATCGCGCGTCGATCCGTCGTCGCGGTGCCAGACCGCTTGCGGAAAGGTTTCCACACAGCGTTCGAGATGGGCGAAGACCCGATATCGGCGTTCCTCCTGGAGACGAGTGACCGCCGTCTCGAAAAAGCGCCGATAGTCCATGTGACGACCCTTCATACCGCGATAGGAGGCCGATACTCTTGGCCCCGCGCGAAACGCCTGCGCGATGGAACCGCGCTGCTCCCGCTTTGTGCGTTTTGCTACATAAACTATCCGAAGAGGCTTGGCGAGAGGCAGATCGTCGCGCTGAGACGAAGTCACGAAAACGCCACGAATCCTTTTCTCTGCGCGAGCGTGAGCGTGAAAAATTTCCCTCTGCGGCGCGCAATTTCATTTTGCGCCGCACAATGGTCGACGGACGATATCTCTAGAGAGGGAGACGCGCCACTAGCAGCGCGCCGCGCGGCGTGGCGGTCTCCAGCGTCAGCCGCCCGCCGAGGGCGGCGACGCGCTCGCCCATGCCGCGCAGCCCAATGCCTTCGCGCGCGCCCTCGGGCACGCCGGCGCCGTCGTCGCGCACGGTGACGCGCAATTCCGTCTTGCCGCCGGCCTCTATGCGCTCCACCGACACATCGACGCGCGTGGCGCTCGCATGGCGGAACACATTGGTGAGCCCCTCCTGCACGATGCGATAGGCGGTGAGGGCGATCGACTCGTCGAGCGGCTCCCCGGTCTCGTCGATATGAAGGCCGAGCGCGACATCGGGATCGAGATCGCGCCAGCCTTGGGCGAGCGCCTGCAACGCGCCCTCGAGGCCCATCTCGTCGAGCGCCGCCGGCCGCAGCCGGCCGAGAATGCGGCGATTGACCTGCTGCAGCGCGCCGAGCTGCGCGTCGATATTCAGGCAATCTTCCCGACGCGCGCCCTCGAGCTTGCGGGCGAGCGCGCCGAGCCCGGCGCGAATGCTGAACAGAAAGGGCCCGATCTCGTCATGCAGATCGCGGGCGATGTCGCGGCGCTCCTCGTCCTGGACATGGATGATGCGCTCGACCAAGGCGCGATTTTCCGCGTCGAAGCGCGCGAGCGTCTCCGCCAGCGCATCGACCCGGCCGGCGATGGCGACGAATTCCGGCGCATCCCCGGCGGCCATGCGCACGTCGCGATCGCCTTGCTCTATGCGCCGCAGCGCCTCGGCGAGAGTGGAGACCGGCGCGAGGGCGCGGGAGAGGACCACCGACACCACGCCGAAGCCGGCGAGCGCCAGAGCCGCCGCGCCCAGCGCCAGCGCCCACACCTCCTCCCAAATCTCGTCGATCTCGTCCCCGGGATCGGCGGCGAGCGCCAGCTCCCCGCGCAGGCGCCCGCGGCCGTCGAGCGCGATGCGCGTCTCGCTGGGCGGCCCGGCGACCAGCGCCGCGAACCAGCCGGGCGCGCGCCGGCCGTCCCCCATCCGCGCCCCCGCCGCGCCGGAGCCGGCCATATAGATATGAATGTGCCGCAGCCGCTCCACCTCGGCGAGCCGGTCGCGCAGCGCCGCGAGCGGATCGTCGCTCTCCTCGACGCTGGCCAGCGCCGTCGCTACGAACTCCCGCGCGAGGCGCGCCGTGCTGTCCGATTCGGCGCGCACGCGCGAAGCGGCGTGCAGCATCAAGAGGCCGACGCCGAGGGCGAGCCCGGTCGCGAGCGTCGCGCCGAGCAGCGCCAGCAGCCTGGCGCGCAAGGACAATCCTTTCAACATGGGCCCCGCCTTTGCAAAGCGCGGCGACTTTACGTAAGGGTAGCCGCGGGTCAATCCATGCCGGCGCTTCGAAGCGAAGCGTCCCGAAACGAGGCGTCGCGAGCAAAGAATGCGTGTCCTGATCGTCGACGATCATCCGATCATCGTCTCCGGCTGCGCTTCCATGCTCTCCGGCGAGGGCGACATAGAAGCGCGCGACGCCGGCGATGCGGAGACGGCGCTGGCGCTCTTCGTCGAATGGCGGCCGGATATCGCCGTCGTCGACATCAACCTCCCCGGCGCCTCCGGCTTCGAGCTGACGCGCCGCATGCTGCGCCACGACGAAGAGGCGCGCATCGTCATCTTTTCCATGAACGACGATCCGATCTTCGCCGCGCGCGCGATAGAGGCCGGCGCCCGCGGCTATGTGACCAAGAACGACGATCCGTTTCTGCTGCTGCGCGCGGTGCGCGAGGTGGCGGCGGGAGGCGTGTTCCTGATGCCGCGGCTCGCCAATCGGCTGGCCTTCGACAAGACCGCGGCGCTCGCCAATCCTCTGGCGGAGCTGAGCTCCCGCGAGCTGGAGATTTTGCGCCTGCTCGGCAAGGGCTCGAGCATGACCGAGATCGCCGATGCGGTGCATGTGTCCTACAAGACGATCGCCAACACATGCTCTCTGCTGAAGCGCAAGCTCGGCGCGCGCACGCCGATGGATCTGGTGCGCATAGCGATAGAGCAGCGCCTAGCGTGAAGGGGCGTTTCTTCCTTCTCCCGCGCGCGGG
>NZ_LUUM01000308.1:0-3232 GCF_001644125.1 Methylosinus sp. R-45379 | reverse complement strand
ACAGCTTGCGATAGCCCATTTTGCGCAGCTCGCGGCTCATGGTCTGTTCCGAGACGACGATGCGAAGCTCCTCGAATGTCCACTGGCACAGATCGACGATCCGCCAGCGCACGACGCCATGGATGGCCGGCGTCGGTCCTTCCTCGATGAGAGCGGCCAGCGCCGCTCGATGCGCGGCGTCGAGCCGCGAGGGTTGTCCGGGAGCCTTGCGGTCGACGAGCCCGTAGGGCCCCTCGGCGTTGAAACGCAGCACCCAGTCGCGAACGACCTGGAGGGTGACGCCGCCGATCTTCGCCGCCTCGCTTCGTGCGCCGCCATCATAGATCGACGCCAGGGCGAGGAGACGGCGCGCTTGCGGCCCGTCCTTCGAACGCTTCGCTATCGCCCGCAAGGAACGCGCGTCGTAATCGCCTCGAAGCCCAATCGCCGCCGCCATGGCGAACCTCCATGTGTTCGCCAAGTCGAATCAAATTTCAGCCGATTCGGGAATCCCTCACGTGAGTCGGCCTCTCGGAGGGTTGGTATAACCTGTGGCTAGTCACAGTGTCTTATCCGACGCGATGATTCGTAAGGCGCCCGCCGCCGGACGAATACAAACCTCGCGCGAATGATAGCCTTTGTCCGCGATGATTTCGCAAGGATCGTCCGGGGTTGGCGCGAGGCCGACAGCCGTGGGATTGGCCTTCGCCGTCTCCAGCGTGTCGCCGAGCGTCGTCGTATCGCCCTTGTCCGCCTCATGGATCGGCGCGGCGACGATCACGCCTGTGTCGAGGTCGACCGCATGTTCCGGCTTGTAGGCGAGATGCGTCGTCCCGTCCTTCATCCGCGCGATTTTCGCCTCGGTGTCCGTGGCGCTCGTCCAGTCGTCGTTCGACAGCTTCTTGCCTTTGCGCTTGCGGTCGAAACGCGCCAAATCCTCGGCGTTCGGCGTCGCGGCCCCGCTTTCCTTCGCCATGCGCTCAAGGATTGCTCGGTAGGTCTCGCCGTTGTCGCGCCGCACGATGCTGCGCAGCGCCGCGTTCGCCTCCATGGTCGAGCCGTCGACGCCGATACGCTCGCCTTCACGAGGCCGCGCTCGGCGACAAGCTTCAGGACGAAACCGAACGCCTTCTCGTGAACCTCGTGCGGAAGACGCGAGCGGGTCTTCGACAGCCACGAATGATCCGGAACTTTCTCGCGCGTCGACAGCCGCAAAAAATCCCGCAACGAAAAAGAATCCGCGCAACACCATCCGATGCCGCGTTTGCTGTCGAGCCCTTCGAAGTAGCCGACCATGTGCATGCGGAAATAGCGAACTGGTGGCAGCGAAGGCGCGCCCATCTTCGCCGCGTATTAGGGCTTGCAGGCGTTCTCGACGAAAACGTCGAAGCCCGCGTCCAGTAAAACTTTCTGAAGCTCGTCGTAAAATGGCGTGCGCCGGAGAGCGCGGTCGCTCAGCCCAGCCGACAACCAGATCCCCCTGCGTCCTCGTCTCACGCCGCAACGCCATCGAACCAACCTCAGCAGAATCTCACCTGAAAACGGAATCAGTCAGACGCGACTTCGTCAACGGGCTGCTAACCCGTCTTTTTCATGACGCCGTTGTTGGAAGGCGGGCGAGCGCAGCATAGATTACTGAAATAACACCGAGGTTTCGGACAGCCCGTCGCGCGCGGCCTACCTGACGGCGAGCCGTTCGTCGGCGCTTTTGCCGCGAATGCGCTTCTCGATCGCATAGACCATTGCGATCGTCGTCAGAACCAGGGGCGCATAGGACCATTGAGTGGTGAATCGAGTGACACATCCGCTGTTGGGTTACAAAATCATTTCGATCAGCGGCCGCGACATTATCCGGGATCGAACTCGTGCATATGATCCGAAATGACGGGTTGCAGATCAGGAGCAAGTTGCAGTTCTAGGCCGCTCGCGGCGTGTGCGGTGTCAAATTGTTATACACCTGCGTTGCCTGTCAATTATCACTTTGGCGTAGTAGAGTCGATATTTTGTATTGCTCCGCATAAGGAAAAATTGACATGGTCGCCGATCTTTCACGACGAAGAAACCGCTCGTAAGGGGCTCGATGCGACCGAACTCGCCAGTTGAAGCTGACGAGACGTTCGTCGGCGGCGAAGCCAAGAACCGCGCCTTCAAGGAGCCCGCGCCGAAGAAAGCCATTCTCTTGCCGTGTGAACTCGGCGATCGACGCTCCATCCTCGAGGCGCTCGTCGACCATCCGGCGCTTGTCTCCGTGAGACCATCATCGGCACCGGAGAGCCGGAGAATAGTCGTCGTTGCTCGACATCGGCGATAGTGTCCACTGGTAATAGAAGCGGACACGATCATCGCGCCACCTGTTAGGTCGTGTGGACGAATTAAGAGCGGTCGAATTTTCACGATTCCCAGCGTGAATCCGGTGTGATTCATAGACCTCCGACCGATTCGGAGGCCGGAAATCATGTCGACGCGGATGGATGAAGAGGACTGGGCGCATGTGCTCTCCGTGTTTCGGGCCTGCCTTCCTCGTCGAGGACGCAAAGCCGAGGACGACCGACTATTCCTGGAGGCGCTGCATTTCTTCACGGTCGAGAACGTGCGATGGCGCGCGTTACCGGAGCGGTTCGGTCCCTGGAACAGCGTATGGAAGCGGTTCGATCGCCTGAGCAAGGCCGGCGTGTTCGAGGCGTTCTTCGACATGCTCGCGTCGATGAGCGCTTCTGCCCATCTCATCCAAATGTTCGACTCGACGATCGTGCGCGCTCACGTCTCCGCCGCTGGCGCAAAAGGGGGCAAGAGAGGCAAGCGCTCGGGCGCTCGCGCGGCGGTTTCACGACGAAAATCCACGCGAAAGCCGATGCCTCGGGAACGATCATCGGCTTCGACCTGACCGGCGGCGAGGCTTCCGACACGCGCCACTTCGAAACCCTGCTCGATATCGGACCCGATATGAAGCCTCGCGCCGTCGTGTGCGACAAAGGCTATGCCAGCAAGGCGAACCGCGAGGCGGCGAGGAAACGGGGCATCGCTCCCGTCATCCCGCACAAGGCCAACGAAAAGGAGCGGCCCAAGTTCTTCGCCAAGGCCCTCTACAAAGCTCGCGCTCGCATCGAACAAGGCTTCGGCCGGCTCAAGCGATTCAAAAGGGTCGCCCTACGATGCGAAAAGACGGAACGAAACTTCAGATCGATCGTCAGTTTCGCCGCTGGCCTTTGCTTGATACAATTCGTCCACACGACCTAGTGTCGGTCCGAAGACA
>NZ_LUUM01000307.1:0-6796 GCF_001644125.1 Methylosinus sp. R-45379 | reverse complement strand
CACGGCGTAGGGATACCGTAAATCTGCGCCTGTCGATACAGCGGCAGATGATCGGCGTATTTGGAGACGATGACATGGGCGACGAGCGCCTCGGTCGGAACGCCGCTCTCGATCAGCCGCTCTTGCGCCGGCGCCTGCGCGACTTCGCCCTCGCAGCTCCGGCAGGCGTATTTGGGACGGCGTGTGACGATCACCTTGAAGCGCGCCGGCGTCACGTCGAGCCGCTCGGACACATCCTCGCCGATCACATGCCGCAATCCTTTGCAGCAGGGACAGCTCTTGTCGCCGATGTCGACGACGATCTCTTCACGGGGCAAATGAGCGGGAAGCGCGCCGCGATTGATGCGGCGCTTGCGTCGCGCTTCCTTCTGCTCGCTGGTCTGCTTCTTCTCGGATTCCGCGGTCGCCGCAGCCAGCGTCTGCTCGATGTCCTCGAGCATCAAGGCGAGCTGATCGGCGTCGATCTTCTCCGAGCGGGCGCCGAAGCGATGGCGCTGCAACTCCTTGATAATGGCGGTCAAGCGCGCGGATGTTCTGATCCGCCGTCGTGATCTCCTCGGCATGCTTTTCTCGCTCCGCGAGAAGCAGAGCGCGCAAAGCGTCAGGATCTGTCGGAAGAGGATCGGCGAAGCTCACGAAGCGCATGGAAGCGCATTCGCAAAAGCTTGTCGCGCGCGATCATTCGTCATGCCGCGCAAGAGTCGTTTTGTCGCGTTCACAGCACGGCTTTCGGAGCCGCCACGCGAACGGCGCGCACGCGCGTCCAATCGAGACCTTCGAGCAACGCGGAGAGCTGCCCCGGCGACAAACGCATCACGGCGTCCGAAATCGTGGGCCATCGAAAGGAGCAATGCTCCAAGCGCTTCGTGACAAGCACGAGACCCGTGCCGTCCCAATACAGCAGCTTCAATCTGTCGGCCCGCTTCGAGCGAAACACATAGATGACGCCACCGTGAGGATCGTGCGAAAGCGTCTGCTTCACGATCGCCGAAAGTCCATCCATCCCTTTGCGGAAATCGACGGGCTTCGTCGCGATCAAGACTTTCACATTGCTCGCCGGGACGGTCATGACACGGCCTTCAAGATGCGCAAGGCCATCTTCAAGGTCGCGGCGTCCGCATTCGGCGGAACACGAACCAGCGCCGCGCCTATGACGATCTCGATCATCGCATGATCCGTCGCCGCGGCGCTCGTGTTCGCCGCATCGACGACGACGCGCACGAACGAGGAACCTTCAGGCACATCGGCGCCTGCTTGCTGCCGCGCTTCCTGCCGCCAGCCGAATAGCTGCTGCGGCGTCATTCCATGCCGGCGAGCGATATGCGAAACAATCGCGTCCGGCGCCAGCGTCTCTTCGACAATGCGCGCCTTCTCCTCGCGCGACCATGCTCGCCGCCGCCCGGTCCCCGTGATCAACTCGAGCCGCCGGACCGCTTTCGGTTCGAGCTTATCATCATGCGTATGCACAAGCCGATCTCCGTATCAGAGACCAAAGCCTCGCAAATCACGCGAAAAATTGGAATGTGGGATCAAAGCTACGCTTACGTTGAATCACCGAACCAGCTATGGCGCAAGGGGGTGGGTAATTACGCAGAAGAAGGCCTTGCCGTTTGTCGACACCGAGATCGTCAAGCGCTCTGATGCGGCCAAAGGTTTCAAAGTGCTGCCTCGCCGATGGGTCGTCGAAAGAACCTTTTCTTGGCTCGGTCGCTGCCGAAGGCTGGCCAAGGACTTCGAAAACCTCAATCGCAAGGCGCTGGCGTTTCTTCACCTCGCCTCCATCCGCCTCATGCTCAGAAGGCTTTGTAATCAAGTATGAAGTTAACGGACAGACTCTAAGGCAGCTATCTCAAAAACCGCAATCAACGCAAGGCCGCCGCCGCCGGAGGGATACCTAACAAATATCGGAATCTAACAAAAAAGGAATTCAAAATATCTTTTGCAGATTTTGACACCGTGACAAATGACTTAGCTCTTATTGATATTTTGTTTTAACTTGAATAAAGATACGCTCCTTTTCGTGAAAGCAAGTCGCTTCTTGAACGCGCTTGGCAGATTCCACGGCAATATAAACCGCCTCAGCAAAATCCTCGGCCGAAAACGCGAGCTCGCGATCAAGCAAATTAGCCGCTTTAGCTTCGGACATCTCACGGGTCACGAAGGAATTAATCTAGCCGCTGGCGTCCAATGCGAGCGCCAACTACGTTATAGTTACAATT
This sequence comes from Methylosinus sp. R-45379, assembly GCF_001644125.1. Classification (NCBI taxonomy): domain Bacteria; kingdom Pseudomonadati; phylum Pseudomonadota; class Alphaproteobacteria; order Hyphomicrobiales; family Methylocystaceae; genus Methylosinus; species Methylosinus sp. R-45379. Next base: position 4,577 of record NZ_LUUM01000307.1, on the reverse strand, counting down.
CATCTACGCCTAAATAGACAAAATCGGAGATACAATCATTTTTCCAGTTCCTTGTCATCCAATCTGCAGTCGGGTGCTGAGCGAACACCGAGCGCTACACTTTCCAGAAGCCGTCTCTCAAGCTATCCTCCATTGAGCACAAACTAGAGCTGAGGAGTCTATTACCGATAAACCTAAAGGGATTCGAACGTGATATAAAGCGGGAGGTTCGAATAACTTGTTTGTGTCGACGAAACGCCCCCCTTGAATGCGATCGACCCAAACCACGAAAGCATCTCCAAATGCTGCCCGGGTTTCGTGAGTAGGGCAGACAAAATCGGCCACTGCTACGCTTCCATCATTGATGACGCGATCACATAGCAAACCCATCCGTCGCGCATGCTCTATCCGGTCAGATAAAGAAAAACCAAGGTCACTGTGAAGATGGCTTCTGACCAAATCTGCATTGAACCAAACAGCCCCTAGTTCTCTTACGACTTCCCGCGCTAATGTAGTTTTGCCGGCTCCGGGGAGTCCCATAATTAAGATCTTTGCGTGTCGCATTTTCTTACGTTTGCACGATCGTAATGAGAGAGAGAAACAGTTTATATGTCCCTAGCCGTGATGTCAAGAAAGCACATCTGTATGAGCGCTTCGCAGAATAGCCGAGGTCTTGGCGTACACGGTCTTTCGGCTGCAGGATCAGGATCTTGAACATGAACACATAATCGAATGGCGGCCGACCGCCTTTCGAGCGATCACCGTGCGGAACCACCGCCTCCCGAGCACGCCGGAACAAGTCGAAATCGACAAGAGTGTTCAGCCGCTCCAGATCATCGTCCTTGGCCGACAATTCCGCCAGCCATTCATCGACTTCGAAGAAACCAGGAGCCTCTCTCGTCATGTCCGCCAATCCCCGCGACATGACCTCAGTGAATCAAACCAACGCCGATTTGCCCGGAGGTTTCTGGAGGTCTCCAATTGTAGAGCGTCGTCTCCGAAACCGCGTATCTGCGCGCGAGGTCCGCAGCCTTCGCGCCGGCTTCCTGATCCCCAAAATCCCGATGATCTGCTCTTCTGTTCACCGTTTCTTCTTCATCGTGTCCGTGCTGCAATCGGCTGGACTCTAATCGATGTTGGCGGTATTTTTCAGTGGGACACGTCACATATCGCTCTCGGCAGAAAAACTCGTGCTGTCTGGGTCAGCTCTCAGTGGAAATCAACAGAGCCGTGCCATCCTGAGAATTAGTTGATGCATCGGTAAACACAAATATGCGGAATGCAGCGGCCATCATCCGAGGATCTGACTCCGTTCGGGCCGCATTAGCAAATGTCAGTCGCATGTAATTGATTTGCATCAATAATGAGTTGTCGAAAGAAAAGGTGTAGCTTTGCCAGTGAGACCAAAGGTCGCCGACAAAAACTTTGGACCCATTTAACTCTATGATGCAGAGCACTGAATTGCCAAGGTTAGGAAGCGACATAGCCTCGAATACAACGTCGATGCGGCCTGCCATAGTCCTCTGGAGACGGAATCGCAACTCGGATGTTACGCCGATGGTCCAGCGCCAGTCACCTTCGGAGTAGCTCCAGCCCGAGCCGAGAGCGGGCTGGTCAATGCAAGTGAGATCAAGCGCCCCAAAATCATCCAGATCGCCCACAGTGGCTTGAGCCAACTGTGCACTACCAGGAGGCAACTTGCGGCCGACAATGTCGATTAGCTCTCGCATCGGTGCGGAGGAAAGCTCGCTCCCAAGTACCAAGTTTTGGCGCAGATAAAGATCATACGATTGCAAAGAATCGTAGTAGCGAAACCAGATGTCGCGCAAAAATGCTTGTAAATCAACATCAATAGCTTTGCTATTCGGTGTTTGTTCGATCCAGTCAAGAACCTCGTGTTGCGAGGCGACCCATTTTTCGTGCCCCTCGACAACAGTCATCCACGCCATGCGGCCGAGCCGTGCGGCGTCGGAACGAATGTGTATCGCCGCCGGCGGTTGGCTTTTGTCGAAGAGAATACCGTTAATCCAGTTGCTGATATATTCGTTGTTTGTGGGCGCGTCATGAGCAAGGATAAGCATGCCACGGGCCATGGCCTCCAACATGGCCATACCGATGCCCTCGCCCACTCGCGGCGCGATGAATACATTCGCGCGATCCAGGACGGCGAGATACTGTGCGCTGTCCTCAAACCATTTTGTTTCCGTTAGACTAAAGCGACTTTCTTCGCTTTTCACAATCGCATAATCGATCTGAATATCCGGTGCATTGTGAACATGGAAATGATCGAGTTCGGTGCCAATCAGCTTGGCTACGAGATCGTAAGTTATTCCATGGTCTGGTCGACGTTGCCATAGGAAGGCAGACATTGAGTCGAAGGTCGCGAGTTCCGCTTGTGGGCGCGGAGGCGGAAAATATTTGACGAGCTTACTCTGACCGCCCAGCAGTCTGACACGCTCGTGCAACGCAAGTGAAAAGTTCAAAAAACGCGCATTTCGATGAAAGACAAAATGCAAATCCGGCATGCCGTTGGAGCCGTCGTACATCGGTATAACGACAGTGCGCTTACCCATTGCAACGAATACTGATGCTAGGAAGTCCATCTGCAGCAAGACAACATAATCAGCATTTCGCGCCGCGTCCAGCACTTCGTAATCGAGCGCCCCCCCGGGGGTCAAATAATACATACTCACGTCAAAGCGCTGTGCTAACAGATCTACGAGGAAACCCGTCGACCGCGTGCGCTTGCGGAAACTGTGCTCGATGAAAAGCAATGAAGCCATGTCAGTTCACCCAACCGCGATAATTTGAGGTGAGATCGGAGAGATAGCGCCGCCGCGCATGACGCGCACGCGCGACGCGAGTGGCCCGTGACGTCGCGCCGAATGAAAGGATTGCTTCGACGAGTTCGCTTCTGCTCGCGAGAACATCGCCGATCGAAAAAAAACGTACTTGATCGGCGAATGCGGTGCCTTCCAGCGTCAAGACAGGCCTCCCGTAAGCTACTGCCTCAGCGAGAACTGCCGAACCGCGAAATTGGTATGTTTCTTTTTCGTAAGGCAGAAGCACGAGGTCGCAGCTAGCGTAAAGCCCCGCCATCTCCTCTGCAGAGACCGACGTCGGCAGCACGGTTACGCCAGGCAAAGCATACAGCTTGGCGTGATAGACTTGCTGATGCACAATATCCTTGTCAGGTAGGACCTGTGTTGTGAAGCGCACGCGCAGGTCAGGATCGCGCTGCCGGACATGGGAAAAAATGCTTTCAAGATCAAAGAACCCCTTGTCAGCACGCGCCGACCCCGGGCAGATCACATGAATAAAGTCATGCCGCGGAAGAGGTAATATCGAACCATGCTCGATAGAGGGCGTCACAACAACCTCCGCATCGAGCGCGACTGCAAGCATTTCCGCATAGCGAGGCGTCTCGGCAGAGAGGCGCACATTGAGACCGTTCGCAATGAGGATTCTTACATTCGCAAGCGCCACACATAGCGGATCAGCGAAACCGTGAGCCGCATTTTCCATGACGCCGATAAAGCGTAGCATGATTTTTGGGTTGCCCGCGCGCTTTAGCGCTTCGATATTTTGGACAAGTCCCTCAAGACTGTAAAAGTCGACCGAAGGAAAACAAATCGCGTCGTCCGGCCCCGGAGCGAGACTGACGATGAGCGCCTCAAGATCAGCCCCGGCAGCGCGCCGCCGCGCATCGCACGGATCGGCCACACCCGCAAAGTCATCTTCTTCGGCGGCAAGCACGGGAATATAATCATTATAGTAGAATCTGAAGAATTTTTTTATATTGCTGTCATGCGCGACACTATCATTTAGATACTTAGCTCCAAAACACAATGCATCGTCAAAATAGCTGGAAAAATGATGCCTATAATTCTTTAGAGCTGCCACAGCATGTCCATATGAAAGGACGCAGACGGGGTCGCAAATTAATATTCTAGACATCCGCCACCATCGCGTTCTGAGAGGCGCGTCTTCTCATTGAGAGGACACCATTTTTTCCGCTTATACATATCGGAACTAGGCCGGTCAAGCTTGTGATGGCGACCCGTGCCCGCGCCAAACCGATCGTGGACGCAATGAAGCCGGGTCTGGGGCCAGACTTGCGACGGTCTCCGGCAAATCCGTGCTCACTGTGGACATTCGCTATGCGTTGTCGCGATGGGACGGGCTCGTTCTCTTTCTCGACGACGGCCGCATCGACATCGACTCCAACGCCGTCGAACGCGCCGTGCGCTCGATTGTAAGCGGTGCGATCGCGCCACGTAGAGCCGGCCTCGGAAAATCGGACAGGGGCTTGAGCGGATTTTGCCGACAAAGTTCGCCATGGCGACCCCAGATGGTGCGAATCACCGGGCGATGTCACCCGGATCGCGGCAATATCGACGGGCAAAGCGCCAACCGCGATTACCCGATGTCCAAATGAGCGGGGCCAGCTCTATCCGCGCGGCGCGTTACGGCACTCCGCAGTGGGATCGGCGTGCCGCTTACAAATCGGCCGCACTCATTTCAAAAAGCAGCAGCAACGCTACGGTGGGTAGCCTCTCAGCGTCTCGTGTCAGGCTTAAGCCGCTCGAGATCGGCGT